>JAISEH010000059.1 GCA_031264205.1 Candidatus Margulisiibacteriota bacterium | reverse complement strand
CGAAACCGCCGGCGCGGCGGACAGCACAGACAATAGCGCAACCCCGAACCAAAATATTTTATTTTTGAACATGATTTTTCCCCGTGCCTGTAAGTTTTGCTGATTTTAACACATTCTTCTTTTTGGCAAAGTCCGTCAAATAAGCGGCAAAATCTTTTTTGGGCAAGGCGGTGTATTTCAATTTACCGGCCGGCAGATCATAACAGGCCGTTTGTTTATTACTGACGATCAGCAATTTGTGCACGCCCTTGATCTCCAGCACATAGGCGGCGGTGCCAGGCTCAATAACCAGCCGTTCTTTCAAAACCAGATTAGCCTCCGGAGAGATACGGCCGCCATTGACGCGCGGCAGTAAATATTTGTACCAATAATAAGTAAAAATCAGCAACAGAATAATAATCGCCAGGGATTTGAGCAAAGAGCGCAGGTAGACACCGGAAGAACTAGTATACAACGGCGCGGCCACTTCTTCGGCAGCGGTTGCCGTCGCCAGCAGGAAAATTAAAACCCGCAACATCTAACGGCTGATGACTTTGGTTACTTTCACTCCGTAGTTTTCACCAACAGCCACGATTTCCCCCTGCGCGATGAGTTGCGAATTGACCATGATTTCCACCGTCTCGCCAGCTTTTTTGGCCAGCTCGATCACGTCGCCTTTGGACAATTGCAGTAGTTTTTGCAAATCGACACGTGTCTTGCCGAGCATCACAGTCACGTCCACCGGAATGTTGCCGAAAAGTTCCTGACTGAATTTCGCGCCGCCGCCGGACGGATGCAATTCGTCCAACGCCACAGTGTTGTATTCTTTGTTATTGGAATTAGCAACTGGCTGCTGCTCTCCAATGCTTTCACCAAACGCCACTATTTCAGCCATAGATTTCCCCTTCGTTTTATATTTACATTATCGCTTTTTTTATTTTAAATCGTCAATATCCCAGGTAAAATCGTCATCGGAGCTGGCGTTTTCTTCCGGCAAATTTAATTCTTCGAGCAGCGGGTCTTTCATTTCCATTTTGCTCTCGTCCACTTTGCCTTCTTCTGTATAGGCCACGCTCTGCTCGTCAACCAGCGGCGGCGCATAAGGCGCGGCCGGTTCCTGTATTTCCGGCTCGGCAATCCGCGCGGCGGGCTGCTCCGGAGCAGCGGCAGATTCAGGCGCGGCAACAGGCTCTGGCGCGGCAGGTGTCTCCGGCGACGCAGACACGGCGGGCTTAATTTCTTCCGGCGCGGCGGCGGGTGGCGTCACCGGCGCGACCACCGGCTGTTCGGTCACACGCGGCGCGGCGGACACCTTGGGCGCGGCCAGATTGTAAAATTTGGGCTTGTGGTCAATAACTTTGACAGCATAACGGCTGCCGCGTTTGCCCAGCTTTACGAAAAATTCGCCCTGCTCGGCCACAGACATGGTCAAGGAATCGGTGATTTTTTCATTGAGCTGCAAAATATCGCCCGGCGCCATAGTCAAAATATCGCCGACCGAAACGCGCGTCGCGCCGATCTTAATATTGACGGGGACCTGCGTGCCGGAAACCGCGCCGGAGGCCAGCTGCACAGTCATTTTTTTCGGTCTGGCGTTTTTCTTGGCGGCATAGGCGGCCTGCATTTTTTCTAAATCTTTGACTGTGTAGACAAACCAAAGCGCCGCGGGTTTATTGTCCGCCAGATAAAAAGTCTGCGAGAAAACCGCCATTTCTTCGTCTTTTTTTAATTTGGTTTCGGGTTTGAGTTTCGGTGAAAAGATCTCGCCAGTCGTCTCGTCGGAAAAAGCATCCAGCAAATAAGTTTTGTACGATTTGAGTATTTCCTGCTTCAATAAAACCAGCGCCGGTTTTTCCAGATCGGACAGCGCGTCATTTAATTTTTTAACCGCCAAACCTTGCCCGCCGTAAAGACGATCGAGCAGCGCGTAAGTCAGCGTGTTGTCCAGCAGCACTGTAAAACCACCCTGCGCCGTCGTGACTTCAAACGAGGTCACCGCTGGCGGCACAGTATTCAAAAAATCGGCGTATTTCAGCTGCAACACCGCCGATTCTTGAATGCCGCAGGAGATTTTGAGATTTTGGCTCAAAACTCCGCCGAAAAAATCCGCCCATTTGTGGTGAATTTCCAAAAATTCATCGACCTGCTCGACAGTTAACTCGCCCAGCTCTAAATTATTGGTGTAATGCTCGCGGGGTCTGTACTCATACCAATTGCCGATAACTTGTTTTAGACGAATATCTTTAAGCTGCACCGTGGCCATTAAATTACCCCAGCAATTTATTGATGACTTGCGAGATCTGGTCACTAGCGATCTTGATCGCGCTCAACACCGCCGACATCGCGCGCTGCACCTCGATGGCATCGATAGTCTCGCCGGTATAAAACACATTGGATTTTTCCAGCGACTGCGGCTCGACCGTGCCAAAAGCGCCATCGCCCGGAGCGCCGGTGCTCCGGGTGCCGGACACCACGGATTCTTTGAGCAGCGAGCCATCATACTGAGTCAAGCCTTCAACATTGGTAAAATCCGCCAGCGCCAGCTGGCCGATCTGCGCGGCCTCTTCTTGACCCGCTTTATACAACGAATAATTGCTGAGCAAAACGCCGTTTGGCCCCCAGCCCAGATCAGTGTTGCCGCCGGTCGAGAGCGGACCACCGTCACCCATCAGCATATTGCCGGAACCGTCAATTATATATTGTCCGGTCGTGTCGACGTGAAAACTGCCGTTGCGCGTGTAATAAACCGTCGTGCCTCCATCCGGCGAAACCATAAATAAACCGCGGCCAGAAACCGCGCAATCCAGCGCCCCGCCTTCGCCCAACGCGCCCTGCGCAAAATCCAAACTAATCGAACCCAGCGTCACGCCGGAGCCAAACTGGATCGGATTTAATTCGCCGCTGGTCAGTCCCGAACCCTGGAAACCTTCATTGACCACATCATTGAACACAGTCTTGAAAGACTGCTTCAGGGCTTTGTAGCCGGTGGTCGCCATATTGGCGCTATTGTTCGTGCTGATACGCAAACTCTGATTGAACGCGCTCATCGCGTTTTTGGAACGCCGGATAATATCCAGCAAACCTACTGTATCCATAAATCCTCCTTATATACGACTATACGGCCGTGATCGATTTTATCTCGTCAAGTGTCACATCAAATTTATCATCTATTCTAAAAAGCGGCTTTTGCACATTTTCAATATCAACGCGCGTCACGCGGCCGGTCTTGGTCAGGCCGTCATCCGGATCAACGTATTCGACAACCTGTCCGACCCATTTGAGATTTTCCGTGGCGTTGGTGTAAGCCTGCAGCCCGCGCAAAGTTTCCTCGACCTGATAGGACTGCAGCGCGGTCGTCGAAGACAGGAAAGAAAAATCCGAAGTAATGCCCTGCGTGGAAAAAAGACTGCTCAAAGCACTGTCCGTCGACGAAGTCAAACCCAGCGTGGAAAAAATATCCGATGTGCCGCCTGTGCCGGACGTGCTGCTGTAGTAGCTGCCGAGACTGCTGTAAATACTGTCGTCATTGCTGGAGTTATTTTCACCAAACACATTGGTCGCGGACAACAAAAGATTGACATTGCGCCGCTGGATTTCCTCCACCCAGATCGGGAAAAATTCCGGATTTTCCTCTAAATCTTTAATAGAAGTTATAGATTTAGTTTGAGTCTGTGCGCTTGTCGCACCGCTTACCGCTTCTACCATTGGTCTCCCCCTTTAAGCGAGATAATTAACCAGCACCTCGCGCATTAACGCGTATATTTCTTTGATTATAGCATTTTGGGGCAGTGTATTCAATACGCCGAAATCATTTTTTTCGGTTTCTTGCGCTAAAAACTCGCGCTCGAGCTGCTCATGGCGCTGTCCCGAATAACCGGAAAAATCCAGATCCGCCAAACTAAAACCGTATTGCTCCAGCAGATTTTTTAATTCCGGCTGGGCGCTCTCCAGAAGACGGCGGGTCTCCGCGCCGGAAGCAAAAGCGACCTGCAATTTTTTTGACTCGGCAAAAATATAAATATCCAGCTTGCCCAGATTTTCCGGCTCCAGAGCAAATTTAAATTTAAGTATCTGGCCGTCTTTTTTGGCCTGAATAGCTTTCAGCAACTCAGCGTAAATCTCGGCAAAAGGCGCGGCCGGAGTAATTGGCGCGGTCAGCGAAGTTTTGGCGGGCAAGTCTATTTGCTCCACAGACGCGCCCCGGTAATTTATTTTGTCGACGACTTTTTCCAGCTGGGTCTGGATCAACGCGGCCGGCGCGGCGGTTGGTTCTTCTGTTTTTTCAGCGGGTTCGTTTTCAGTAATTTTTGGCTCCGCCGCGTCAAGTTTGCTCTCGGTTTTTTGCGCGGTTTTCGGCGCCAAAATATCCGGCGCGGCGGCGTTG
>JAISEH010000174.1 GCA_031264205.1 Candidatus Margulisiibacteriota bacterium | reverse complement strand
ATACCAATCCCACCATTTCTGTATATCTTTCATTGTGCCACGTCCGTCTTTGTAAATACGATTTTTATCATGGATTTCCGGACAACCATCGACAGACACACCGACAGACAAATTATCTTTATATTTTGTCATGAAATCCCGCACTTTGGGGTCTCCAAACAATGTGCCGTTGCTGGATATGCTCGCTCTCCACCGGTACGCCCATTTGTGCTTCATTGTTATTGCTCTGTATTGGAAATATTGCAATATCTGATCCAATAAATCTGGCGTCATCAGTGCGTCCCCACCAATGAAGTCTATAATAAGCCCATTCTGCAACATCCATTCATGTCCGGTACCTTCAGCTCTGATCGGGTCGGGATCAGTCAGAATAATATCTATAAATTTTTGCGCATATTCCAAAGGCAAATTTCCCGGCCGTTTATTCACCTCATAGCAGTATTTACAGCGCAGGTTGCAGTCTTCCGTCACCTGAAACGTGATGCTTAAACCTGCATATTCTTTAATATCCGGTATCATGTTAATCCTTTATCAATAATTCATTCGTATGAAAATCCACATATAATTTGCTCATATCTTTTTCTGCTATCCCATACTGTCTGGCTAAGCCTAGCCAGAAATTATCCCGCAAATATTGTGCGTCGGCATAAGCAAAGATTGCCTCACGGAAGAATTTATCCGCCGCGGCTTTCGGCGCGTACGGTGGCACGGCGTCTGGGCGCAAGACCTGGTAAGCACAGAAAACTTTATTTGCGGCAATTTCCAAGCTGTGGATATCGTCCTCGGTTAACACAACAAGTTTACGCATATCAAGCGCCTTCGCCATAATTCATACTGCCGCCAGAGCTAAGACGGTAACTGCCGGTCAGTGGACGGCCGGACGGCGCCGGTTCATAACGTGAAGTTTCCGCACAACCTTGCAGGCAGTCGCTCATGCAGGAGTTGTAACAATTATTGAGACAGGTGCTGCTACAATTCAGATAACAAGCTTCCGTGCAAGTAGCGGCACAACCAATAGTGCATTCTGCGCCGCAAGCTTTTTTACAAGCTTCACTACAACCGCCGTCACAAGCATTTCCGCAACCTACTTGACAGCCTGTGCCGCAGCTGCCGGCGCAAACCGTTCCGCAGCCGACACTACAACTCACACTACAGCCCCCGTTACAGCTGCTGCCACAATTAGCGGCACAGTTAGCTTTACAGACAGACAAACACTCTAGTTTGCAATAACCTCCGCAGGTCCCGTCGCAGTCTCCGCCGCACAAACAACCTCCACTCCTACTGTCACAACCGCCGCATCGATATCCACAATGAGCGCAACCTTCATAAGAATGACTATTTGTACAGTCTTTGCTACAAGAATTATTCGAACAAACTCCGCCACAACCCTTTTTACAGGCTGTACTACAGCCGCCAGCACAAGCATTTCCACAGCCTACTTGACAGGCCGAACCGCAACCACCAGCGCAAGCCGTACCACAGCCCACTTTACAGGCTGCATTGCAGCCACCGTCACAACTGCCTCCGCAACTCGTCTTGCAGACTTCCGCCGCGCACCCCGTGCCGCAACCTCTCCCGCACGCTGACGTGCACCCGCCAACACATCTTGCATTATTCAGGCTGTCATCCACCACCTGCCGGACTTCCTCTAAATGCTGCGCTTTGAGCTTGGTAGACAGAGCTGTTATATTTTCGCTCCAAGAGAAAGTATCTTTGCCGTTATAATTGACCAGTCCTTTTGTTGCTTCGCGTAAATCATCTAATTGTCCTTTGTTAGCCTTGCTGTATTGGACAACTTCAGGCAGATCAGACGAGACTACCTCTCGTTTAGTTTTTTCTCTTTCGATATTTTTTACTATTTGATTGTAATCGTCAGCATAAACTTCTTTGCCGGATAGATAATTTTTCCCGGGACTCGCATTCGCCGTCACGCCGCCGGTGTCTACCCCTGTCAAGTCGTCCGGTGTCCGGTATTTGTAACGCGCCATATGCCCCCCTTTATTTTATGATAGATAATATACTATCTATAGGATAACATACTATCCATAATATTACAAGTATATCGTAAAAATAATCCCGGGCCTTGCATCGAAATTTCTCGCTGGAAATTCTCTAACGTGGTTTAGTATTTATGAAAAAAATGCGGAGACGTTATTTTGCTAAATACTGCAACACAATGTCTAAAGTCTTTTGCGGATCATCATCAGCTCTGATCTCCGCCAACAGATTTTGCTTTTGGTAAAAATCGATCAAGGGCTGGGTTTTCTCGCTAAAAGTCGCGAAACGTTTACGTATGGTTTCTTCTTTGTCGTCCTCGCGCTGGATCAGCGCGCCGCCGCAAGCATCACAAATTCCGGACTGCTTTGGCGGCAGATTGACCAGATGATACGGCTTGCCGCATTTCTGGCAGGACACGCGGCTGACCAAACGGCGGATCACGCGGTCCAATTCCACACTCAAGTAAAATACCGCGGAGATCGGACGCCCTAGATCGGCCATGATTTTTTCCAGCATCTCAGCCTGCGGTATAGTCCGCGGAAATCCGTCCAGCAAAACGCCGTTCTTACAGTCGTCAGTATTCAATGTATCCTTGATCATTTGGCCGATCAAATCGTCCGGCACCAGCACGCCAGATTTTACGTAACCGTTGATCTCTTGACCGAGCGGCGAACCTGAAGAGATAACTTCCCGCAACAAATCGCCGGTCGAAATATGTTTGAGTCCCAAGCGCGGGCACAAGTCCACAGCCAGCGTGCCTTTGCCGGCGCCCGGCGCGCCAAGTATTATCAAATCTTGGGTCATCTGATCAGCCCTTCGTACTTGCTATTGACGACCACCATGTCGATCTGACGCATGAGGTCCAGAGTCACACCGACCATGATCAGCAAAGCTGTGCCGCCCAAACCAATGAATGTGTCGATCGTGGTGATATTGGCGGCCACGATCGGCAGGATCGTGATCAGCGCCAAAAATGTCGCGCCGACAAAAGTTAACCGCGAAATAATGCTGTCCAAATACTGCACAGTCGGTTGCCCCGGACGCACACCCAAAATAAATCCGCCATATTTTTGAATATTATCCGCCAGCTCGCGCGGATTGAAAGTGACCGCCGTGTAAAAATAAGTGAAAAAGAAAATCAGCACGGCAAAAAGCAGCATGTACCACACGCCGTCCGGACGCAACGCCGTGGCCAGCCCGGCCAAGAACGGCAGCAGCTGCGCCAGCATTGCCGGAAACATCAGCATCGATGAAGCAAAAATCACCGGCAACACACCGCCTTGATTGATCTTCAGCGGAATATACGTCGCCTGACCGCCGTACATTTTGTTGCCAACGATTTTTTTAGCGTACTGCACGGGTATCTTGCGCTGCGCGTCCTGCACGATCACAATGCCGATCACGACCAGCACCAGTACCGCGAGCAGAAAAAACAACCCGACATAATCCGACGGCGCGAGCAAAACTTTCATCGTGCGCGAGATATAAGAAGGCATACGCGAAATAATACCGGTGAAAATCAGCAGCGACGCGCCGTTGCCGATGCCGTTGACGGTGACCAGCTCGGAAATCCACATCAGGAACGCCGTGCCGCCCATCATGGTCAGCGCCGAAGTGAGCACAAACCACCAATATGACAAATAGCCGGTGTTAATGGAAATCAGATTGGTGTTCAAAAAACTGATCGCCACGGTCAGTCCCTGAAAAAAACCCAAACCCAGCGCCAGATAGCGCGTGTACTGCGAAATTTGTTTGCGGCCGCCCTCGCCTTCCTGCGCCAGCTCTTTGAGCGACGGCATGATGATCGTCAGCAGTTGAATGATGATCGAAGCGTTGATGTACGGAATAATGCCCATCGAAAAAATCGAAAAATTGGTCAAGGCGCCGCCGGAAAACAAATCGACGAAACCCAAAAGCGAAGAATTGCCGGTCGCGCCGGCGGCGGACAGAGCTTTTAACGCGGAAGTGTCAATGCCGGGCAGCGCGATAAAAGCGCCGATGCGCGACACCGCGATCATCGCCAGAGTAAAAAGCAGTCTTTTCCGCAAGTCAGGAAGTTTGAAAATATATTTGAGGTTGGCCAGCAAAATTTATTCCTTTTTTCTAAAATATAACCAGCCTATTATAAATATATTCTGTTTTTTTGTCCAAAAGAAAAACACCCCGCTGGAAATCCCGCAGGGCGTCAACAAACTAGCGCACTTCTTCCGTAAAGGTTTAGTTATTTCTCAATTGCTCAATCAATTTATCGTAATTATTTATTATACGTTGATACATCTCGGCCACATATACTCTGTCAGGGTCAGGTATTATATTGCCTTTTTCATCCCTTAATAATGGATCGGAATGTTCTAAGATATCTTTCCCCGTTTTTCCTACTTCTGATTTTCTATAATAAATGTCCGGGGAAACGTGGATTTCTGCTATTTTAGTTTTGGCCTCTGAGAGGTACGTGATAAATTCATCTTTTTTAGCACCGGTATTCTGAATAGTATTGACAAATTTTTCGACCTCCGCAATATCAATAACACCATCATTTTCTCCATCAAGCCTATCCAAATACTCTAAAATAGTTCTAGTAACAGTAAAGTCACATTCGCCAAACGTTTTCGATACAACCGAGTGCACTTCATACCATTCCCTATTATCACGCGCGCTAATCCTTATGCCTACTTTTCCGTCCGGAACTTGTTTACCGCCAACATTACCCATCTTTTTGATCCCCCAATTTTTCAGAGTTGGAAAACTACTTTTACCTCTATCTACCTCTCTAAGACTGTTACCTAATCCACTTAAATTTATACTATTATCCATAATTATCACTCCTTTATTATTTATTTTTTTACAAAATACATCACACACACTATATGTATACCCGCTTTTTTTAATTTTATACCTATGCGTCCACCTCGTTTGGCACACTTATATATTTATCGTAAGCAACTGGAAAAAGTTGCAGTTTTTTTGTCCAAAAGGACTTGGTTGTGTTTCTAGTTCAGTTCTTTTTTAATGATTTTTTCAATTTCCTGCGCAAACTCTAAGAAACCCTGAACTTCTTTTTCAGTCGGCGCACCATTAGGCAAAAGACCTACTTCTCCGGGATAACGTGTTTCTACATACACACTATCAACCGCCTTTAAGCGTATTTCATGTATGTTCAGATTTTTTACTTTTTTTACCATAC
>JAISEH010000170.1 GCA_031264205.1 Candidatus Margulisiibacteriota bacterium | reverse complement strand
AACCAAATTTTGCGTCCAAATATAAGCGGACAGACTCTCCAGTTTGACCGAGTCGGTCAGCGCGTTGTCCGTCGGCTCGCCAGCAAAATAAGCGTCGGCTATTTGCACCTGTTCCTGCGGCTGATTATTCCGGCCGTAAACCACCAGCAAAAAATACTGCGCCTCCAGACCGCGCGGATCGTCAGGATATTTTTCTAAAAACAAGCTCAAAGCCTCGATCGCTTTTCTATTTTGCACGGAATAAACCATATCCAGCGCGGCGCCGTATTCCGCATAAGCGCGGCTGTACAAACGGTCGGCGCTTAAATTCTCCAGCGGTTCCGCGCCGCGCGGCACCACAACAGCATCTCCGGCTTCCGTTGGCTTGTCACCCATTGCCAAAACCAAGCCAACCGTCAAAGTCAAAACCAACAGAATTTTTCTATACATTTTGAATTCCCCCTTTAAAATAAGCTGCCTATATATCGATTATTTTACCTCAAAAACACCATGAATTTCTTTTAATTGCGCGCTGGCTGTATTTTTGAGATACGCTTTGTAATTGTAACTGCCCTTAGCCAAACGGCTGGCCAAAAACTCCCAGACCAGAGTCCGCTCATCACGAGAGACAATTTTGCCGGCAACATTCTCGTGTTTCGAGCCACGGGAAATAATCAGCGTGGCTTTGTCGGCCAGCAAATTGGTTGTTACTTTGAAGCGAAAAGTGTCTTCAAAAACCAATTGATCATGTTTCAGCACCGCGAGATTTTTGGGCGGACGGGCATAAATTATTTTTTGCCAGTACCCGACCGCGACAGTTTTGAGCGGCCGCACAGCCGTCCAGATCAGCGCCGCGGCAAGTATAATCAGCAGCCAGGCTAGCAAAGTTTTCCAGGCAAAACCGGCGCCGTTTTTCTGTCGCTCCAGTTGTTCCTGGCGTCTTTTGAATTCATGTTCGATTTTCTCGCGCTCTTTTTCGTCCTGCGGCTTCAGCACAGACGATACCATACCGGACAGGACAGCTTCTTCGGCGGTAAAAGGAGGTTTTGGTTCTTTAGGCGGCTCTGACGGCGCTTGTTCCGCCGCTGGGTTTAATTCCGTTAATCCTTCCGGCTGAGCGCCGTCGTTGTTTCCCAACTCTTCCGCCATAAACTTTGCTCCTTTTTAAGAATTATAACTTAAAATTCAGGCCGGTGTAACCTTGATTGAGCGCCACGGAAATCGGCATTTGCTTAGCCGCCGGACCCCAGAGCTGCCGCGGACCGGGCGAAGTAAACATATCGGCCGCGCTCCAGGCCTGACGCCGCGCCGCCAAAAATTTGAAAGCCGGAGAATTAGTTTTGACCAGCGCTTTTTCAATGACCATTTCGTCTTTGCCGTGGCGTTTTTCGACATTGATGAGGCCGGTCAGAGGAATGGCCAGCACGCGGCCGCCTTTATGTAAATCGCTCAAAGCGGCCATGTAACCGGTGCGTCCGTCCAAAATCAGCGAACCGGCGATCAACCCCAGATTGAAAGTAAACGCCGCGTCAAAAAGCGACGGCGCGCCGCAGCGGCCTTCGTAACCAAAAAAGTGGTTGTTCGTGGCAAACGGTGTGTCCGGCGAGAGCTGTTTGACGCGCGCCGCCGTCATGTCTATCAACAGTTTTTCCGTCGGGATCTGCGAGACTTGCAAATTGCCGTGCGAGTCACGGTCCAGCAAAAGCATTTCCTGAATATACTCCGGCAGAGACTTGAAAAGCGCGGCCTGTCCGGACTGCAATTCTTTGGCGGCAAATTCGCGGCGTTTGGCCAGCGGCAGATTTTTCAAACTGGAAACATGCCGCGCCATTAAGTCGTTGAGCGTTTTCAGCAAATCGGTCAGGTCGGGAATAAACTCGATCAAACCTTCCGGAATAATCACCACGCCGTGTTTAAGGCCTTTCTTGGCGCGCTTGATCACGATTTGCGCCAGATTGTCAACAATTTTCCGCAAAGGAATTTTTCTGGCGGCAATTTCCTCGGAAATCAAGACCGCCGCCGGCCGCGTCTGCAAAGCCACTTCCAGCGCCACATGCGAAGCCGCGCGTCCCATGAGTTTGATGAAATGCCAGTATTTGCGCGAGGACGGCGTGTCCTGCAAAATATTGCCAACCAGTTCGGCGTAAATCTTGGTCGCGGTGTCAAAACCAAAAGAGATCGGCAAAAATTTACCGACCTGCAGATCACCGTCGATAGTTTTCGGCACGCCGATCACCTGCACTTCAGGATAAAGATATTCGGCCAGCAGCGCGGCATTGGTGTTGGAATCATCACCGCCAATGATAACGAGAGCGTTCAATTTATTTTTGGCGCAGATTTTTTTGACCTGCAAAAATTGCTCCGATGTTTTGATTTTAGTCCTATCCGAACCCAAAAAATCAAAACCGCCGGTGTTTAAAATCCGCTTCACGTCTTTGTCACCAATCGTAAAAAACTCTCCGTCCAGCAAACCTCTCGGGCCGCCGCGCACACCCAGCAGGACATTTTGTCTGCCCAGCACGGCTTTTAGTCCGGCCACCACATTGTGTCCGCCGGCCGCCGGTCCACCGGAAAAAAGCACCGCTACGCGCTGACCCAGCGCCGGACTCAAATTTTTTCTTCTGGCGGTCAAAAGCCTGTTGCCGCCGGCCTGAACTATATGCCGGAATTCCGCGGCCACCTGTCTGGCGTCTTTGGTGTTCAGCGGTTTGCCTTCGGGATTAAAAGTAACCGGCGCGATCTGTCCCTGCTCATCAAGAAATAATTTGCAGATCGGCGTGGCAAGTTTGCGGACTTCTCTTTCAAAAATCGAGTTGCCCTGCTCCATTTTTTTTAAATCAGCGGATAACATTACGGCTCAAACTCCTTTTTTTAAGCTTTGTTTGCCGAGCCTAAAACCTCGATATTTTTGTGTTTGTACAGCTCTTTCAATAAATCTCTGGCCGGGCCGAGATATTTGCGCGGGTCAAATTCAGCCGGTTTTTCGGCAAAAACTTTGCGCACCGCGGCGGTCATCGCCAGACGGCCGTCGGAGTCAATGTTGATTTTGCAAACCGCGGATTTGGCGGCCGCGCGCAGCTGCTCCTCGGGAATGCCGATCGCCGCTTCCATTTTGCCGCCGTATTTATTGATCAGGTCGACATATTCCGGCGGCACGGACGACGAGCCGTGCAGAACGATCGGAAAACCCGGAATGCGTTTTTCGATCTCCGCCAAAATATCCAGACGAATTTGCGGCTCTTGGCCGGGCTTAAATTTGAAAGCGCCGTGCGAAGTGCCGATCGAGATCGCCAGACTATCCACGCCGGTTTTCCGGACAAAATCCTCGACCTCCTCGGGACGGGTATAGGTGTGCGTTTCCGCGGAAACCTCGTCTTCGACGCCGGCCAGCACGCCCAGCTCGCCTTCCACAGTGACGTCGTGTTGATGCGCGTATTCCACGACTTTTTTGGTCAGCGCGACATTTTCGTCATAGGCCAGATGCGAGCCGTCAATCATCACGGAGGAAAAACCGTACTCTATGCAGCTCTGGCACAATTCATAAGTGTCGCCATGATCGAGATGCAGAACTATCGGTATAGCGTAGCCCAGTTCTTTGGCATACTGCACCGCGCCCTGCGCCATGTAGCGCAGCAGAGTTTGATTGGCGTACTTGCGCGCGCCGCTGGACACCTGCAGGATCACCGGCGACTTGGTCTCCACACAGGCCTGAATGATCGCCTGCAACTGCTCCAGATTATTGAAATTGTAAGCCGGCAGCGCGTAACCACCCGAGACCGCTTGCGCAAACAATTCTTTCGTGTTGACCAAACCTAATTCTTTGTAACTGACCATTTTTTGCTCCTTATTTAGTTTAATTTTGTCTACAAAATACTTCTCCAAACATGCAAACTATTATTTATCAAACTTCACCAATTTCTCAAACGACTCCGCCTGGAGCGCCGCGCCACCGATCAACGCGCCGTCGATGTCCGGCTGCGCCATTAGTTCTTTTACATTTTCCGGCTTGACCGAACCGCCGTATTGAATACGAATATCCTGCGCGGCCGCGCCGAAAATCTCGCTTAAACATTTACGGATCAGGACATGCGCTTCATTAGCCTGCGCTGGAGTGGCCGTCCTGCCCGTGCCGATCGCCCAGACCGGCTCATAAGCGATAACAATCTTGCCATGTTCTTGGGCGTTCAAGCCTTTTAAGCCCTCGCGGACTTGCGCGGACAACACCTGCTCCACCTGACCGGCCTCGCGTTCCGGCAAAGTCTCGCCCACGCAGACGATCGGGATCAATCCGGCCGTAAAAGCCGCCAGAATTTTTTTATTGATAGTCTGGTCTGTTTCGCCAAAATATTGCCGCCGCTCGGAGTGCCCGATGAGGACATAATCGCAACCCAAAACCTTGAGCATGTCGCCGGAAATCTCGCCGGTGTACGCGCCGGATTTTTCCCAAAAAAGGTCTTGCGCGCCGACCTTGACATTGGTGCCTTTGGTGCGCGCGGTCGCCACATTGAGAGAAGTAAAAGGCGGGCAGATCACGATGTCCACAGCGTCCACACCATTCAACAAAGGCGTAAGTTCGTCAATGAAAGTCAGCGTCTCCAAATGATTTTTATTGAGCTTCCAGTTGCCGGCCATGATCGGTTTGCGCATAATGCTCTCCCTGCCCTTTGGTTTTTTATTTTTTGCTTGAAATAATCGTGTTATTTTTTAACATTTTTTGGTCTAAATGGCAACGAGGGATTAAAACAATGGATCTTCCGCCGCGGCGATAATTTCATCCATCAATTTACACGTCTCCGGCGAAAGGGCTAAAAGAGTTGCGCCAATGCGTCTGACAAAACCACTATCCGGCTTTAGCCAGCCCTGTTTTAACAAAGTCAGGTCCGAAATAAGCAGAGCGATTTCTCCGCGCCGCGCAATTGTGATATTCATCCTCATCAACGGAGCGCGCAACGCGGCAATAATCTCATCATATTTTTCCTTAAACATCCGCAAATAATTATTGAATAAAGTTCGATCATACGTTAAGTTCACTTCCCACAGAATCGGCGCTTTGAGTTTATTTTCCTGATAATACCCCACCAAGGCCTTGAACAGGATCGCTTTCGTTGGGAAATATTTCCTTATATTGCGTCCTGTCACGCCAAATTCCTCGCCAATAGCAGGGAAGGCGAGCTGTTCAAAATCCATTCCGGACCTTAGTTTTTTCGCGCAAAAATCCAGGATAAGTTCTTGCGATAGAGGTTTGTACCCGTCTACCTTGCTGGTCTCCGGTGGGGCGGTGTTTCTAATTGGTTGTATTTTTTCATTGACAGACTTCTGCATATTTTCCTCTCATTACCAAAATATTGCTGACAGTCTATCGCAAGTTTTTTTTGTTTGTTGCAGAAAATTTACCGCGGGGAAATGCTGCTGTTCATTTTACACAAGCACGCTATATATAGCGTATTTGCGCTATATGTGGTGTGTATTCCTAAAATGTTTCACGCGTGGAACAAAAGCGGTTGGTAAAATAAACGCCTATTTACCCAGCGGCATAATACACAACGGCACGTCGGTTTTATTTAATTTCAATTCCCTGCGTATGCCGTCGGCCTTGAGCGTCATCAAATAGCGCGTCTTGATGCCCAACGCGTCCGCCGCCAGATAAACATTTTGGCTCATCGCGCCAACCAAAATATTGTCCATCTCCGCGCGTTTGTTCGCGGCGGTGTCCGCCACGAAAACCAAAATAACCGCGGAATTTTTCACGAAATCGTCCTGGGTCACTTCGGCCTTGATATTCTTTTTAGTCAGCTCGCCCAGCGCGTGTTTTTGCCAGTCGTAGATAAACGCGCCGTCGTTTTTCACGACATAGACTTTGACGTGCGGCGGACGTCCCATGCCCACCGGCACAGTCCAGCCGCTGCCGTTTCTATTCCGGCCAGTCGCCGCCCACAATATCGTAGCCAGTTCCTGATCGGACACCGCGCCCGTCGGAAAAGCGTCGCGCGTGCCGGAAGCTCTTTTTTCCAAAAGCGTAAAAATCCCTTCGCCGCCGGAAGTCCGCGGTTGAGGGAGCGGTTCGGGGAGCAGCGCCTCGGCGCCAGCCACAGCCAAAAACACAGCCAGAAACAAACAGTAAAATTTGCGCATTTTGTCCTCCTTGATTTCTTTGCGAATCCTGCCATCTATACTATATAATTCTATTCCTTATGAACATCATCATCAACGCCGACGATTTCGGCATTAGCGCGGGCGCCAATCAGGCCATCGCCGCCCTGCACAAAAAAGGCGTGCTTTCCTCGGCCACACTGCTGGTCGACCTGCCCTATGCCAAAGACGCCGCGGAGATCGCCAAAAAACAAAATTTGCCAACGGGATTGCATTTCAATCTGACGCTCGGGCCGTTCGCCAAATACAAAAACCGCGCGGATTTTGAACGGCAACTGCTGTTCGGCCATGTGCGCCTAAAATTTATCAAAGAAGAATTGAACCGCCAGTATCAAAAAATGCTCGACCTCGGCCTGACGCCGACGCATATTGACAGTCATCAGCATGTGCACAATTGGCCGCAACTTTTTCCGGTCTTTGCCCGTTTTGCGCGGGATAAAAAAATTCCGCTGCGTCTGGTTTTGGAAAAACCGGTTTTCAACAAATATGACAAAATTCAGGCCGGTGATTTTAAACAGCTCTGGCGCAAAACAGCCGCTTTAATTTTTGGCGGCTGGAATCTTCTCACCGCCAAATTACTGCGCGCGCAGACCAATAGTTCGCTGACTTCGATTTTTGCTCTCTGGCCGCGCGCCGCCCGGCCGGAGCCGAAACATTTGCGCCTGCTGCTGAATAAACTAAAAGACCGCGCCGAATACATGTGCCACCCTATCGCCAGCGCGGAAAACACGCCGACCTCGATCACCGCAACTTCCCTGCAGGAATACGCTTTAATGACAAACTCTGAATTTTTCGCTATGCTTGCCAACAAGTTTCATTTAATCAATTTTGGAGAATTGTAGTGGCGAAATTTTTGGTTACCGGCGGCGCCGGATTTATCGGCTCAAATTTGGTCAAAACTTTGCTGGCCAACGGCGACAGCGTGCGCGTCATGGACGATCTTTCCACCGGCCGTTTGAGCAATATCGAGCCAGTGCTGGGACAAATAGATTTTCAACAAACCGATTTGGCCGATCTCACCGCTTGCCGCCGGGCGGTCGATGGCGTGGATTACATATTGCATCATGGCGCGATACCTTCCGTGCCGCGCTCGGTCGACGATCCGCTCAAAACCAATAACGCCAACGTCAACGGCACGCTCAATCTGCTCATCGCCGCGCGCGACGCCAAAATCAAACGGCTGATTTACGCCGCGTCGTCTTCGGCCTATGGCGACTCCCCGGTGATGCCCAAAACCGAAACTATGGAAACCCGTCCCAAATCTCCCTACGCCGTGCAAAAACTGGTCGGCGAAATGTACTGTCAAAATTTCAGCGCGCTGTACGGTTTGGAAACAATTTGTTTGCGCTATTTCAATGTTTTCGGGCCAGATCAAGACCCCAATTCCGTGTACTCCGCGGTCATTCCGCTTTTCATCAAAGCGATATTGCAGGATCAAAGCCCGACGATTTTTGGCGACGGCCTGACTTCGCGCGATTTTACTTATGTGGACAACAATGTGCAGTCCAATATTTTAGCCTGCGCCGCGCCGGCGGCCGCGGTCGGTGAAATCATCAACATCGCCTGCGGCTACGAGATTTCGCTCAATCAACTGGCGGAGAAAATCAATCAGCAGCTTGGCAAAAATATTCCGGCCCGACACGCGGCGGAACGCGCCGGTGACGTCAAGCACTCGCTGGCCGATATTCACAAAGCGGAAAAACTGCTCGGCTACAAACCGCTGATCTCCTTTGACGAGGGTTTGGCCAAAACTATCGAGTTTTATCAAAAAAATGCCTAAAATAGTCCGCATCATCTCCCGTCTGAATATTGGCGGACCGGCTATTCATGTGACCAATCTGAATTATTATCTCGACAAAAATTACGGCTATGACTCGCGGCTCATCTACGGCTCGCTGGCCCCGGGCGAAGGCTCTATGGAATATCTAGCCCGCGCCAAAAAACTAAAAACTATTATCCTGCCGGAGCTGGGACGCGAAATAAATTGGCGCAAAGATTTAAAAACGCTCTGGCAATTATATAAAATCCTCAAACGTGAAAAGCCGGACATCGTGCACACGCACACCGCCAAGGCCGGCGCGATCGGCCGTCTCGCCGCGAAACTGGCTGGCGTAAAAAAAATCTACCACACTTTTCACGGCCATGTTTTTCACAGCTACTTCGGCAAATTTAAAACTCAAGCTTTTATTTTCCTCGAAAAAATTCTGGCGCGCTTTACGACCAAAATTATCGCTATTTCGGCCAAACAAAAAGCGGAGCTTATTTCTTACGGCATTGCTAAATCGGACCAGATCTCGGTTGTCCGATTGGGATTTGAATTAAATAAATTGCAACCTGTACCAAATTACTGGCGCCGCAAATACCGATTGTCACCACAGACGATTTTAGTCGGCATAGTCGGGCGGCTAACCGCCGTTAAAAATCATGAATATTTTTTGGAAATCGCGCGGGAAGTTTGTTGGCAAAATGACAATGTCCGGTTTATCATCATCGGCGATGGCGAGCTGCGCGAACAGCTGACAGTTTCCGCCAAACTAAAAAATCTTGACAGCAAAGTATTTTTGGCCGGTTTTTTAAATGATGCTAGGAAAATTTACAGCGATCTGGACATTGTCGCGCTGACCTCGCGTAATGAAGGCACGCCAGTCACACTTATCGAGGCCATGGCCTGCGGCAAACCGGTAGTCAGCACCAATGTCGGCGGTGTGGCGGATATTATCGACAATAATCGCACCGGCTATCTGGCGCCGCAGGATCAGCCGGAAGTTTTTGCCCAAAAACTCCTGCGTCTGTGCCGGAGCAAAACGTTAAGAAAAAATATCGGGCGGCATGCTAGAAAAAAAATCCTGAAATTATATGACGTGAAAAGATTAGTGGAATATATAAATCATTTATATAAAAACACTTAATCTTTTTTGTTGATTATTTTGTCAATAAGCACTTCCTCTAAATTTCTCCGGCTATCCAAAACCAGCATGATAACAACTTGTCTGGTCTTAACCCGATAATAGATTTTCCAGGGTGCCTCGACCAGCTCATAAATGTCGGTAATGCCAACACTTTTTAATTCTGCAGAAACCTTGCCCTTAAAAGGGAATACCGCCAGCAAATCCACTTTTCGAATTATTTTAGCGTAAACTTTATCTGCCAGGCCTTGACCGGATTGTTCCACAATATATTGCAAAATCTCTCCAAAAGAAAATCTCGCGTCCTCAGTCCAAATTAATCTGCTCATTTTTTATTTTCTATTTAAAATTTTCTCAAAATATTTTTTAGCTTCTTTATGCGACACCACCCGGCCTTTCTCAACATCTTTTTCCGCCAGATTAATCAATTTGGCCAGATTGACTGCATTAATCAATTTTTGATAATTTTCCACAGCCAAAATCACAGCCTTGGCCTCGCCACTTTGCGTAACCACTATCGGCGTCTGATTTCTATTAACCTGCTTCACAATTTCCGTAGTATGCGCTTTGACATAAGAAATCGGCTTCAAATCACGGACCAAATCCAACATAGGAACTCCTGCTAATTTAAGATCGTTTAATTATAACACCAATCTAGAGTTGGTCAATATTTAGTACTATTTTTTGACCTATAGCTTTTACCGCTCCACCTGTACTAGCACTTCGCTGCCTTCGGCAGCTTGTGGCCTTCACTTAACTTCGCTGTCGCTTGTTAAGTTCAGGTAAAAGT
>JAISEH010000106.1 GCA_031264205.1 Candidatus Margulisiibacteriota bacterium | reverse complement strand
AGCCAGCCGCCATATTGCCGGTGTACAGGCCGACCGCGATCACTTCTTTGTTTTCGTTAAAATAAAAATAGATGCGGTTCTCTGGCTGCTGCGCCAGAAAAACCTGCGTCTTGTCGTTGACATTGAGCGGATAGGGCAGGCCGGTAATTTCCTGTCTGCCCCATCTGCCGACAAAAGGATATTTTTGCGCGACATTGTCAAAAGTTTCGCCAATAGCGATGCCGCCGATAGAAGTCTCGGCGCCCAGCCAGGCCGCCAATGCTAAACAGAAAAATATTTTTTTCATCGGCTGAATTATAACACAGCCTTACAGCGCGGCCATACCTATACATTTGTTTTTCGCTTTTTTTCTCCTTATAATAGGCGCATGTTTCAAAAGGTCGCTTTCATCGGGCTGGGGCTGATCGGCGGCTCTATCGCCCGCGCCATACGCCAGAAATATCCGGCCACCTGGATCGCCGCCAAAACCGCCTCGTCCAAAACTCTGGCCTACGCTTACGACAGCGGCATCGTGCAGGAAACACCGGGCAATATTGCCGCGCTGTGCCACGATGCCGATCTGATAATCATCGCCACGCCGATCGAGCTGATCACCGCTTATGTGAAACAAATTTACGCGGTGGCCAAACCCGGCGCGATTATCATCGACACCGGCTCGACCAAAAGCCAGATCGTCGGCGCGCTCAAAAAATATGCCGATAAATTTATCGGCTGCCACCCGATGTTTGGCAGCGAGAAAACCGGTATCGCGCACTCCTCGGCGGAGCTGCTGCAAGGCGCGCGCATTATCTTCACGCCGTACAAAAATACACCGCGCGGCAAATTGCTGGCCGTCCTGCAATTTTTTAAGTCGCTCGGCGCGCGCCCCTGCAAAGCCGAGGCCCGCGAGCACGACGCCGCGGTCGCGGCTGTCTCGCACACACCGTATTTTAACGCCGTCGCCCTGCTGCAAATGGCCGATGATGATACCAAACGCGCGCTGGCCGCGACCGGTTTCCAATCCTGCACGCGTATCGCGGAATCCGACCCGCTGTGGGGCGTGGAAGTCGCGCGCACCAACCGCCGCGAAGTGCTGCGGCATTTGAAAAAACTTCAGCGTGAAATTTCCTGGCTTGAGCAGCTGATCGGCCGCGGCGACTACAAAGGCCTCAAAGAATATCTCGAATTCAGCCGGCAAATCAGACGGAGTATTTATAGATGAAAGTTTGTTTTTCCTGCGGCGGCACCGGCGGACATATTTATCCCGCGTTAGCGATCGCGGATAAATTCGCGGAACGTTTTTTTATCGGGTCAAACCGGCTGGAAAAAACCTTGGTGCCGCAGGCCGGTCATAAATTTTACGAAATTCCGGCCAGTTGCCGTGATCCGCGCGCGGTCGCGGCCGGATTTTATCAAGCTCTAAAAATCCTCGCGCGCGAAAAGCCGGATATTGTGGTAGCGACCGGCGGCTATGTCACCGTGCCGGTCATTTTAGCGGCCAAATTGCTCGGCAAAAAGGTTTATTTACAGGAACAAAACATCTTGCCCGGTCGTGTTAATCGTTACTTGAGCCGCCTCGCCGCCAAAGTTTTCGTCGCTTTTGCCGGAGCGGCCAGATATTTTCCCCGAAATAAAGCCGTCTTAACTGGAAATCCAGTTCGTAAAGACATACTTAACGTAAATTTTTCGCCAAACAACACAAAAATTTTGGTTTTTGGCGGGTCATTGTCTGCAAATAGTATTAACAACGCTATAAATGAGCTTAAAGTTAGTCAAGCATTAGTTAACGAATTCGTGCATCTTGACGGAACAAATTATCAGCACGACATGGCCAGTCTGTACAGCCCGACCAAACTATGCGTTTGCCGCGCCGGAGCCACCACTCTGTCCGAGCTGGCGGCCATAGGCTTGCCTTCTATATTGATACCCTATCCGCACGCCGCGGACAATCATCAGGAATTTAACGCGCGGTATTTCGAGGAGCGCGGCGCGGCTGTCCTTTTGCTCGACAAAGATTTGACCACCGGTGCACTGGCCGCCGCGATCGCCAAAATCGACAATCCTGAAACGCTGACCCGCATGTCCAACGCCGCCAAAACTCTGCATTTCAAGAACGCCGCGGAGAAAATAAAACAGTTTATTGAGAAAACAAAATGAAAAGAAAAATTATCTTATTTGTCTTGCTCGTTTTATTTCTTAGCGGATGTGTTGCAGATTTTGAAACAGAATTAAAAGATTTGGTCAAAAAATCTAATGAGAACTTCCCTGTAATGGTTAGCGAAGAAACAAGACTTGATTATGCCGTCGCCTCTGGGCACAATTTGCATTATTTTTATACATACCCTTACCACACCAAAACCATGCTTGACCTAGAAATGACAAAACTTTCTGTACACCAGTACGCACTTCAGGCTTTGCATGAAACACCCGAAGCCGCCTATCTGGGCGAAAATAACGTTACTATTATATATCATTACCGAGATAAAAGCGGCGAGGATCTTTTTGAGTTTGCTATTCTGCCGGAAGAATATTTTTCAAGTAATTGACGGAAAGTTTTTCCTGCCTATATAATGATGCCAACTAAACAAGGAGAACAAAAATGACGAAACGCACCTTTCAGCCCAAAGCTTTGCGGGAAAAACGCAAAAAAGGTTTTTTAGCGCGAATGGGCACGGCTAACGGCCAAAACGTCGTCCGCCGGCGGCGCGCCAAGGGCAGAAAGCGTTTGGCCGTCTAGGCTGCGTGTTCCCGACGCTGACCAAGCAGGCCGATTTTGCGGCCGTTTATGCGGGACAGAAACAGGTCGGCAAAAGTTTTGTGCTGTTTTATTTACCCCACGCAGAATTCCGCTATGCGGTAGTGGCCTCGAAAAAGACTATCGGCAACGCCGTACAGCGCAATCGGGCCAAACGTCTTTTACGGGAATTGTTGCGGGCAGTCGTCGCGGGCAAAAAATTGACGGGTGATTTGATCCTCGTCGCGCGTACCGGAATATTGAAAAACAAATTCGCGGATATGCAGGTCGAGCTGGAACAATGCTTAAAAAAATTGTTATCCGCCTGATCAGGGTTTATCAATTTTTTAGCCAGCGCTGGCCGGTGCGGGCTTGCCGGTTTTATCCGACTTGCTCGGAGTATATGGTTTTGAGTCTGGAGAAATACGGCTTGGCGCGCGGCCTCTGGCGCGGCCTGAAAAGAATTTTGCGTTGCCGCCCCGGACAGCCGGGCGGCGAGGATTGGCCGTAAGCTTTATGTTATATAGAAAGGAGAGTGAAAATGAATAATTTTTTTATTGAGGTCTTAAAGTTTTTTGGCGCAAATCTAAATTATGGTCTGGCGATTATTTTGCTGACCGTGCTGATCAAGCTAATTTTCTGGCCGCTGACCGCCAAGCAATTTGAGTCTATGGCGGCGATGCGCAAAATCCAGCCCAAGCTCAAGGAATTGCAAGAAAAATACCGCAGCGATCCGCAGACTTTGCAGAAAAAAATGCTGGAGCTGTACAAAACGCACAACATGAATCCTCTGTCCGGCTGTCTGCCCATGCTGATCCAGCTACCGATTTTGTTCGCGCTGTACGCCGCGCTGAATTCTGTGGCGTTTATCAATCTGGACGGCGGCAAAGATTTTTTGTGGATCAACGACATCTCTTTTAAAGAAACTCAGGAGTTTGCCGTGTTTCATCGGGAAAATCAGCGCGGGATTTCCGACACGCGCGAAACACGGGAAAAAGCGCTGGCCAATATTATTGTGAAAAAACAATACTCCGGCGTAAACACCAAATTTCCGGTAGCTGTGCCGCTGCTGGCGATCTTCGTAGCCCTGACCACGTATTTCAGCCAGAAAACTATGGGCATGGAAAAAGAGCAGGAAAAAATGATGCTGATGATGCCTTTCGTGATGCTGATCGTTTGCCTGAATTTGAGCGCCGGCATTTCGATTTATTTGCTCGTGTCCAATTTATGCGCCGGTTTGCAGCAAGTGTACATGCTGAGAAAACTGCCGCCGCAGACGGTCAACGTAAAACAAATTAAGTAAAGGAGAAAATTTATGTTTGGAATTTTTGGTAAAAAAGAAGAAGCGCCCGCTGAAACCCCGGTCAGTAACGGCGCGGAAAGACCGCAACGCGAAACTCTGGAAATCACTCCGGCGGTTACGGACAGCGCGCGTCTGACCCTGCTCGATATTTTGAAAACGATGGGTTTGAATGTTGACGTCGTCGTGAAAGACAGCCGCGAGAATACTATCGCGCTGGAAATCACCGGCGCGGAAGATCTGGGCATTGTGATCGGCAAAGCCGGCAGCACTTTGCAGGCATTGCAATTGCTGCTGTCCAATATTTTGAGCCGCAAATATCAGAAAAAAGCTTTCGTGCATCTGGACGCCAACGATTACAAGGTCAAACAGGAGCAGGCCATCATCGCCGCGGCCAATGACGCCGCCGATGTCGCCGAGCGCGAAAATGTGCAGATCGTGCTGGACCCGATGTCCGCCGCGGAAAGACGCATTGTGCACACCGCCCTGCAAAGCCGCCCTGCTGTGGAGACTTTTAGCCGCGGTATGGGACGCACGCGTCAGGTGGTCGTCTCGCCCAAAGGTTTCAAAAAAGAAAAAAGTGAATAACACTATCGCCGCTATTGCCACTCCGCCGGGAACCGGGGGCGTGGCGATAGTGCGCATTTCCGGGCCGGACGCTTTCGCGGTGGCGGCCAAAATATCCAGTGTAAAAAAATTTGACAAAAACACGATAAAACCCTGTGTTTTATTTGAACTTAACACTAAAACCATCATTGATAAAGGACTGCTTTCCGTTTTTGAAGCGCCAAATTCTTATACCGGCGAAGATGTAGTAGAAATTAACTGTCATGGTTCATATTACTTGACACAAAAACTTCTGACCGAGGTTTTAAAGGCCGGCGCGCGTCTGGCAGAGGCCGGTGAGTTTACCAAAAGAGCATTTTTGGCTGGGAAGCTAGGCTTAACACAGGTTGAAGCAGTGGCGGACACTATTTCCGCAGGCAGTGAATTGTCTTTAAGTCTTGCTTTACGGCATCTAGAAGGCGATGTTCAGCAAAAAATCCGGCAAATTCGCGGCGAGTTTTTGCAAATCTTGAGTGAAATAGAAGCCGCGCTGGATTATCCCGACGAAATAGACGATCCGCCGCTGGAAAAAATCCGCGTCTTGCTCAAAAACGCGCAAGAAACTTTCGCGCGATTACTGGAGGACAGCGCCAGAGGTTTGCTCATAAAATCCGGCGCGGTCGTCGCGCTGGCTGGTCGTCCCAATACCGGCAAGTCTTCGCTTTTTAACGCGCTGCTCCAGCACAACAAAGCGATCGTAACCGCTGTGCCCGGCACGACGCGCGACGCTCTGGAAGCCGAAGCGCAAATCGGTGGCCTGCGTGTCACGCTCGTCGACACAGCCGGTCTGCGTGAGACGCAGGACACGGTGGAAAAGCTCGGCGTGGAGCGCAGCCGCGCGCATTTGCAAACGGCTGATCTCGTGCTGGCCGTATTTGACGCGGCTTCCGGCGCGGCGGCGGAAGATCAGGAAATTTTGGAATATCTCCGCGACCGGCCGCATTTGCGCGTGGCCAATAAAATGGACTTGTCAGAAAAAGTGGGTATCCCCGAGGCTATTCCGGTATCTGCCAAAACCGGCCAAAATCTCGATCTGCTGGCCGCGAAAATTTTGGAGAAACTCGACCTGCGCCGCGTGGATTTCAGTAAAAATATTTACATCAGCTCGCTGCGCCAAAAAGACCGGCTGATCCGCGCGGCGCAAATTTTGGCCAAAACTCTGGACGCGCTGGAGGCCGTCGATTATCTGGATGTGCTGGCGCCGTATCTCAAAGAGATCGTGGCCGTTCTCGGCGAAATCACCGGCGACGCGGTGTCCGATGAAATTATTGAGCAGATTTTCGCCAATTTTTGCGTGGGGAAATAATTACTCTGCCGGTTTATATGAAGTATAGCCGGACAATTCGACAAGTTTTTGCCCTTCTGCCGAAGACAACCATTGCAACAATTTTTTCGTGTTTTCCGTTTCTCGTCCTTCTATAGTAATTGCATAAAAAGTTTCCGTAAATGGATATGTCTCGTTTTGTATATTTTCTCGGGTTGGCGCGATGCCGTCAAAAGACAACAGCTTTATTTGTTCGTTGCGCACCATTTCGCTGGCATAATATAAAAAAGAATAACCGAGAGCGTTTTCGGCATTGCGGTAATTTGCGGCCGCTTCGATTATGTCCCGCATAGAAACATGATAATATTCCGTCGGCGGCGTTATTAAAGGAATGCCGTTCATCACTTTTTCCAATATGGTCTGGCTGCCGGAGTTTTTTGGCCTTTGAAACGCGTGAATAGCCGCATCTCTTCCGCCAACCAATCGCCAATTTGTTGTTTTACCGGAATAAATATCCTGTATTTGTTTTGAGCTTAAATTACGCACCGGATTTTGCTTATTCACAAAAAAAACAAACGCATCCTTGCCCAGCGGCGTGAGCTTATAGGAAACTCCCAGCTCGCGCGCCTGTCTCAACTGCGCGTCAGAAGGCTCAAAGCAAAAAATAATATCCGCGTTGCCGGAAAGCAGCGCGCTGTAGGCTTCCGGCGAGGTGCCGCTATCGGCTTTGGGCCGGCCTTCCGCAACCTCGCGCCAAGCATTAGACGACACGCGATCATCCAGCGTCGCGCGTATCACGCCTTCCATTAAACCGTCAAAAGCCAGCGCGCAATACAACGCCGGTTTTTCGTTGGGATTTCCGGCGATATGCAGAAAGGCATTGCTTGACGAAGCATACGCGTAGAGACTTTCATTATGATAACCATAATCGAGATAAAAATGAAAATAGCTCTCTTGATTCGGGTGCGGTTCATAAATCCCGGGCATTTGATGCTCTTGTCTCGTCAGTTCAGCAAAAACAGCCGCTATTAAAAACACCATACTCAAAAATTTTTTCATTTCGCTATTTTACCTCGCCAAAGCCACTATTGTAATCCCCGCATTGTATTTATTGAAATCGCGGTCTTTGGCCAGCTCGGGACAGACCGCCAGGATCGCCCGGCCTTCCGCGGCAAAAAGCTCAAATTTATCGCCGGCGCAAAATTTATACCGCCCGTGTAAAAACTCCGGCAACTCCGCGCGGATCTTTCCGCAGCCGTGAATTATTTTTACCGCTTTGTAACCGCGCTGTCTGGCCGAAACCAGAGCCTGCTCCACCAGCGCCAGCGCTTCGTCCACAGTCGGCCGGTAAGGATGCAGGTCAAAGCGTTTAATTTTTAACACTGGCTTATTTTAGCGGCCTGCCTTTAAATATTCAAGCAACTACCTTAAAACAAAGTTATTCCAACTATCAACCACATATCCACAAAAATACCGATATTCTGTCCGGTTAAGCGTTAAGCAATGCTTCTTTAGCTCTTGCTTTGTGGAAAACCAGTGGACAACATGTATAACTTTACAGTTTATGCACGATTTTGCGCACCATTTATGCAGGAAAAAGGCCTACTTATTTACTTGTTTTAAAGAATTTATGCACGAATTTAATTTATTCAGGCGCTCTTTTATTATTTTTTGTTCCAGCGGCGGCATTTTGGCGGCGGCGGTGCCGGCGCGCGCGGAAAATCCGGCGGTGTTCACGCGGGAAAATCCGGCTGTCCGCACCAATTCATAAGTGTCCTGAAATTCCGCGTCTGTCTCGCCCGGAAAGCCGACAATAATATCCGTGGATATTTTGGCCGACGGAATGCGCGCGCGGATCTTTTCAAGCAGCGTCAGATAATGCTTGATCGTGTAGCCTCTATTCATCAATTGCAAAATGCGGTCATTGCCGTGCTGCACCGGCAAATGAATTTCGCGGTCGATTTTGGCATTGTGTGCGATGACAGAAATAAGCTCGTCGCTCATGTCTTTGGGGTGCGAGGTCAGGAAAGCCAATTTTGGCACAGTGATACACTTTTGCATCACCAGCTCCAGCAATTGCGGAAAAGAAATTTTTTGTCCCTGAAATTCTCCGGCATAAGAATTGACATTTTGTCCCAGCAAAAATAAAACTTCGCGCTGGCTAAAATCGATCTGTTGTATTTCCGCGAGTATTTCCGCGGCGTCACGGCTGCGCTCGCGTCCGCGCGCGTACGGCACAATGCAGTAGGCGCAGTAATTGTCGCAGCCCTGCATGATCGTCACCCACGCTTCCGGCGCATCCGCGCGGCGCGGCGGATAGCGGCGAGCTTCTTCGATCTCCAGAAATCCGTCGAGGAACGGCGCGCGTTTTTTTATTTCCGCTTTACCGCAGGCCGGCATACAGCCAGCCAGAAAAATTTTCTGGCTGAGATTTTTTGTCTTGCGCAAATAATTAAAATTTTCGAGCTGGCCGTACACACGCCGCTCGGCTTTGTCGCGCACCGCGCAGGTGTTCAAAACCAAAATATTCGCGGTCTCCGGATTATCCACCGGCTGACAGCCGTTGAATTCCAGCATACCGGCCAAATGTTCGCTGTCATTTTTATTCATCTGACAGCCGAAAGTGATGATGTGATAAGTTTCGGGCATACGCGATTTTAACACGTACGCCCGCAAAGAAAATCGGCATTAGATCCGTGCCGTGTAAACAAAATCCGCCAAACGTTTATGTTCGAGAGCGGTTTCCACCCACTCGGCCTTTTGCGCGGCGGCCTGGATCAGGCGCACTTTCTCGCGCAGGGACGGCCGCTCGGCCAGCAGATTCATGCGGTCATTGAACGCGCTGTAAATCATTTTCATTCCCCCCTTTCCCTTTCCACCAGAGAAAATAGAAAGAAATATACCAAGATTTTTCGATGTTTTCGGCAAAAAGTGTTCAAAAATGAACATTTGGCAACTAATCCGTGAAACATTTTGTTCCACGGCGGGAGCGTCCCTTTATTTTCGGGATAAAGAATGGGTTACAGTCAATTTACACGCGGCAAATATCTTTACCCTCGCGAACACGGCATAGCACTGAAGGTTACGTTCGCTCCGGGCAAAATATTTGCCGCGCCAATAGTTTAAAGAGCGAATATTTTGCCGTAAGCGCGTCTGGCTCGAACTTAACAAGGCTACAAAGTAGCCGACGTTAAGTGAGAGGCCACCACGCGCGGCGGCAAAGATATTCGCTCTTTAATCAGCTATAATAAATACAAGGAGAAGCTGTGTTTTGTGTTTATATCACTTCATTTGTCAATAAAAGTGTATAAATTCTATCCAGTTCGTCGTGAGAAAAATACCTTATAGAAATGAGGCCATTTTGTTCATCTCCACTTAACTCAACTTTCGTGGCAAATTTTGCAGTTAATTTTTGTTCTATATTTGTTAATTCGTCCGATTTTTCTGTTTCATTTTTCTTAACCTGCTTAGTTTTGTTTTTCCTGGCCGTTAAGTTTTCCGCATCTCTCACATTAAGATTGTTCTGTATTACTTTTTTCCAGACCCGGAGCTGTTCAATAACATTTCCGGCCGCTAAAATCGCCCGCGCGTGTCCGGCGGTAATTTCGTTTCGGCACAAAGACTCTTTCACTTCCCGCGGCAGTTCATTCAAGCGCAGGGTATTCGCCACGGAGGAACGCGCTTTGCCGACTTTTTCAGCCACCTGCTCCTGAGTCAGGCTAAACTCTTTCATTAACAACGCGTAGGATTCGGCTTCTTCCAGCGCGTTCAGCCCCTCGCGCTGCACATTTTCAATGATCGATTGCTCGAGCGAGACTTCATCGCTAAGACCTTTGACCACCACCGGCACTTTATCCAGACCGGCCTGCTGCGAAGCGCGCCAGCGCCGCTCGCCCGCCACCAGCTCATATTTATTTTCTTTTTTGCGCACAATGAGCGGCTCAATAACCCCGTGCACTTTGATCGACGCGGCCAATTCCGCAAGCGCATCCAGCGCAAAATTTTTACGCGGCTGGCGCGGATTGGGCACGATCTCCGTGACGGAAATATGCAAAATACTGCGGCCGAAAAGCGGCTGAAGTTTGCCATCGGTTTTGCTTAAAGAAGCGGCGACATTCTCCGCCTCTTTTTGCGCGGAACCGCCCGTGGACTGCAACAGCGCGCCCAAACCTTTGCCCAAACCTCTGTTAATAGCCATGCGCGATCAG
The DNA here is from genome assembly GCA_031264205.1 of Candidatus Margulisiibacteriota bacterium. Classification (GTDB taxonomy): domain Bacteria; phylum Margulisbacteria; class Termititenacia; order Termititenacales; family Termititenacaceae; genus Termititenax. The sequence goes on along the minus strand of JAISEH010000106.1, from coordinate 22,976 downwards.
CTCCTTTGCTAAATTTTCGTACGCTTCCGCGCCTTTGGATTTGCCGGCGTACACCGAGATCGGCTGACCGTAGCTCGGCGCCTCGCTGATGCGCACGTTGCGCGGTATCACGGTTTTGAAAACTTTGTCGCCGAGATGCCGGCGCGCTTCCTCGACCACCTGCCGGCTGAGCGCGGTGCGCGGATCGTGCATGGTCAGCACAATGCCCTCAATGTCCAGCGCGGGATTTATTTTGTCCTTGATCATCGCCAGCGTGGTCATCAAGCGCGTCAGTCCCTCCAGCGCAAAAAATTCGCATTGCACCGGCACCAGAATTCGCGTCGCGGCGACCAGCGCGTTGAGCGTGAGCAAGCCCAGCGACGGCGGACAATCGATCAAAATAAAATCATAGCCGTCCTGCACCGCGGCCAGCGCGTCTTTCAAATGTCTCTCTCGGCCATCCTCGCCCATCAACTCGGCTTCGACACCGGCCAGGTCCGGCGAGCACGGCAATATATGCAGATTTTTCACCGAGGTCGGATACAAAACTTCCAGCGCGTCTTTGCGCCCGAGGTACAAATCGTAAAGCGTGTATTCTATTTTATTTTCGTCAATGCCGACACCGCTCGTGGAATTGGCCTGCGGGTCTGTATCGATCAGCAAAACCGCTTTGCCGGCTTCCGCCAGCGCCGTGCCGAGATTGATAGCCGTGGTCGTTTTGCCGACGCCGCCTTTTTGATTGACTATCGCGAAAATCGTGCCCATGAGCGGCTACTATACTACAAGCCGGTTTTTTTTGCAAAACATTGTAGATGTTTCACGTGAAACACTTTTAGTGTATAATCCCCCCATGCCAAACGAAAAAATCTCCCTGCGCCGCGGCACGGAAGCCGATACGGAATTATTGCTGGAATTCATTCGCGCTCTGGCGGAATACGAGCATCTGGTCGTGACTTCTGACGCGGAGACCTTGCGCCGGGACGTTTTTCTCGATAAACGCGCCGAAGTTGTTTTTGCGGAGATCGCCGGTCAGCCCGCGGGCCTCGCGTTATTTTTCTTTACCTATTCGACATTTTCCGGGCGCAAAGTTATTTATCTGGAGGACGTTTTCGTCAAAGAGGCTTTTCGCGGACAGGGCATCGGCCGGGAATTGCTGCGTTATGTCGCGCGGCTGGCCGTGGCGCAAAACTGCGACCGTCTGGACTGGGCGGCTCTGTCCTGGAACAAGCCGGCCCAGGATTTTTACCAAAAACTCGGCGCGATGCCTTTGCAGGGCTGGGACAGATATTTTTTGTTCGGAGAGGCTTTGCGGAAATTAGCGAACGAAACCCCGCAGAAGTAGACAAATGAATGTTTCACGTGAAACAATGTGAATATGTATAAAATTTATACATATTTCGTTAACTACAGCTGAATGTCCCGTGTTTTTGCACAAATTTAGTTAAATCTAGCTTCAAAAATGCGTTCAGGCGTATTGAGCGGTCTCAAAAATTCCTTAAAAATCTTGTTTCACAGCATTAACATATCAGGAACCGCTTTGTATTTTTAATATTTTCCGTTAACCAACCATTTTGTATTTTTTGCGAACTTTTTGCACGGCGGAAACAACATCTTCAGTATATTTGCTCAATAGTTTTTGGGAACGGTCAGAAAATATTTTTTCCGGCTTGAATAATTCATGAACTTCCAGACGGAAAACTTCCGCGAATTTTAACATGGTGGCCGGGGACACCCATTTTTTGCCGGTCTCCACATCGCTGAGAAAATTTACGGAAAGATTTATGCGCTCCGCCAATTCCGCCTGCGACCAGCCGGAGCGGCTCCGGCAAGATTTAATATTGGCGCCCAAAAGTTTGTACAATTCTTTTTCGTTCATGATCAGCCCTACTCCTTATTGATTGAAACCATATTATTCTGTTGGCTTGACAAACAGGCAACACGCAGTTAGAATAAATATATATTACGCAATTGGCGTTATAAATTATCAAAGGGGGGATTTTTATGGCGAACAATTACACAGACAGTTTTGCGGGTGAGCCGTATTTCATTAAAAAAGGCGAGCAGCTTTCGGCGGCGGGCATGACCGTGGCGTTGAATACTAAAGAAAAGGTGGCGAATAAAGTAACCACTATAAATAATCAATCGACCGACACGCAATATCCGTCAGCCAAAGTGGTTTATGATACTTTGAGCGGGACAAACAACGATATCGTGCACAAAACCGGAGCGGAAACGATAACTGGCGTTAAAACTTTTGGCACAGTAGACGCGGCGGCCGAACCATTGTTGGGCATGGCCAAAACAGCTGACGCCACCAATGACGGCAAAAAATTTGCCACCGAGGCGCAGGTCTATGCCGTAAACAGCGCAAAACAAGATAAATTATCCGACGCACAGTTAACCCTGCTGGCTTCGCTAGACACATTGGGCTTTTTCCCGAAAGGTACAATACTGGCTTTCAGCGCGGCGGCCTGGGATGCTAAAGACTCGGCTTTTAAAAATATATGGAAAATATGCGACGGCGCTGGCAACCTCACGCCCAATCTGGTCGGCAAATTTCTGCGCGGCGCGGCCTATCCGGCTGGCGACACAGGCGGCGCGGACAGCGTAACTCTCAAGACAGAAAATTTACCCGCGCATACGCACAGCGGCACCACCGATTCCGACGGCAGTCACGGTCACAAATTGAAGTTCAGGCACGCTGGTGGGAGTTATGCCTCTACTATGACACGAACCGGGCAATTAAATAATCAAGCTGCCTCCTACTTATCCGGCTGCGATAGTCAGGGGCAGTATCTTTGGGATAGCGCCGATTATACCAGTGTTAGCTCGGTCAGTACGGACAATTCAACGCATAAACATGGTTTTACCACCGACAATACCGGATCCGGCACAGCTTTTGATATTAAGCCCGCCTATTATACTGTGATTTATATAATGAAAGTTGCCTAAGCCATCCGTTTAAATTTAATCCGGCAAAGGCTTAATTTGTTTTTCGTAAATGCGCGCAAATAAAAATAGGCTGAATAATAGCGCGGCCACGCCGGAGATTGGCGACGACCACCAGACCGTTGCCAACACTCCTGTCAGCGACAACAACCAGACCGAGAGCAGTAACACGCCCAGACGGAAAGCCGTCGCCAAAAAACTTTCCAGCCCGTGTCCCAGCGCCTGAAAAACCGAATTTAAAATAATCCCCAGAGCAAAAAACACATAACTGAGACTGATAATCCGCAGAGCCGGCGTACCGATCAACAGCATTTGCTCGGTCGCGTTAAAAATTAGCAGCAATTTATCCGCAAAAACCTGAAACAACAGCGTGCCCAGCAGCATGATGCCGAGTGTGTAAAGGCAGCCCAATTCCAGGGCACGCAGCATACGCCGTTTATTTTTAGCGCCAAAATTATAAGCCACTATCGGAATCAGCGCGTTGTTGAGGTCGAAAACCGGCATAAAAACAAAACTCTCCAGACCAAAATACGCGCCCAGCACCGCCACAGCTGTGGAGGCCTCCGCCATCCCCATTAAAACTCTATTCTGCCCATACACGGTCAACGAAATCAAAGCGCCCATCAAAATTGCCGGCACGCCGACCGCGCAAATCTTGCGGATAATCGCAAAATCGGGACGGAAGCTGCGAAAAGAAAAATTTATTTCTTTGTTTTTGGTCAAGTTGAAATACAGGGCGAGCGCGCAAGCCGAACCCTCGCCGAGCACAGTCGCCACCGCCGCGCCCGGCACACCCATCGCCGGACAACCCAGCAAACCGAAAATCATAATCGGATCGAGCACAATATTTACTAGCGCGCCGACGATCTGCGAAATCATTTGATAAAAAGCTTTGCCGGTGGACATCAGCAGCCGCTCCAGAATAATCTGCCCGACCAGCGTCGCCGAAAAAAGAGAGACGAGAGAGAGATACTCTTGTCCGTATTGTAACAGCAGGCCGGAAACATTTTGCGAACGAAAATAAATTTCCGTACCCCAGCCGCCGAAAACCATAAAAACGACGGCCGCCAGTCCCGCCAGAAAAAGCCCGTTCTGCGCGGCCTTGTGCGCCTGCGTAAAATTTCGCTCGCCAAGACTTCTAGAAAGCAGCGCGTTAATACCCACACCGAGACCGACCGCGACCTGCAGCATCAGCATCTGCGCCGGAAAAGTCAACGACACCGCCGCGAAAGCGTCCTCGCTCAAATAGGCCACAAAAATACGGTCAACAATATTGTATAGCGACTGCACAAGCATCGCGAACATCATTGGCAAAGCCATACCCAGCAACAGGCGGTTGATGGGCTGCGTGCCCATTTTGTTCTGCTGCGGGAGCGGTTCATTAATCTCAACTATTTCGGCCACAAATCCCCTTTCTTTTAGATAAACCGACGTAGAGAATATTTTGCTTGAAGCGAGTTTTGGCTCGAACTTAACAAGCGCAGCGACGTTAAGTGAGAGGCCACGGCTCGCGGAAAGCAAAGATATTCTCTACGTCATTGTTTTACATAAACAACTATCGCCCTGTCCATCTCCGCCAGTTTGTATTTCGTCACGTCCAGCAGGGACAGGCCGCATTTTGCCGCGGCGCGTTTAGCGGCGGAAATTTCCGTCTCCACATTTTTAGCTTTCATAAACAACGCCCGACCGCCGGCGCGCAAAAACGGCGCGGCAAATTGTACCAGCTCTTGAAGCTCCGCGACAGCCCGCGCCGTGACAAAATCATACTGGCCTTTGTGTTCTTTTTGCTGACTTAAAATTTCCGCGCGGCCCCAGACCGCCGCGGCGTTGGGCAAAGGCAGCGCGTCGATGACGGACTGCACGTATTTTATTTTTTTCAAGGTCGCGTCATTGAGCGTGACCCGCAGCTCCGGCCGCTCTATCGCCAGCGGAAGACCCGGATAACCCGCGCCCGCGCCAAGGTCAAACAAACGGATACTTCGACTTCGTTCGATGTCCGCATCGATAATTGGCAGCAAGGCCAGCGAATCCTCGATATGCTTCAAATAAAAATCCTCCCGCGAGGAAATACGCGTGATATTTGTATGCGCGTTGTACGCGGTTTGCAAAGCGAAAAGTTTTTCGTAAACAGACATAGTTTTTATCTTATACATGCACTCTATATTATTGTCAAAAACCCAAACGCAAGTTAGTATATTTCTTATTTATCAGGACGGCTTATGTTTGAAATGAAATTTCCCGCGGAAACGACTCCACCGCTTTTTAACCGCCAGCCAGACGCCGCAACCACACCAGCAATATCGAAATATCCGCCGGATTAACGCCGGCGATGCGCGAGGTCTGCCCGACCGTTTCCGGTCTGATTTTTTTAAGCTTTTCCCGCGCTTCCTGACGCAAACCAATTATGGCGTCATAGTCCAATTCCGGCGGGATTTTTCTTTTTTCCGCTTCCTGCGCGCGCCGGATTTGCTGCTCCAGCTCGGCCAAATAGGCCGAATACTTGACCTCTATCTCTAATTTCTCGGCCTCGGCGCCACTTAACACTGTGGAAAAACCGAGTTCTCCCAAGCTTAACAAAGAAATTTTCTGTCTCCTCAAAAGTTCAGCTCCACTTGACGGCTTTGTCAATTTTTCACCTAGGTTCAGCAAAAATTCCGTATTTTTCTTGTTCGGTAATACTTTAAATTCGGTCAGTCTGGTCTTTTCCGCTTCTATTTTTTCCCGCGAATCCTTGAATTTTTGGCATCTCTGCGCGGAAATCAGGCCTATTTCCCGGCCTTTTTCCAGCAATCTGTCTTCGGCATTGTCCTGCCGCAAAAAAAGCCGGTATTCCGAGCGCGAAGTCATCATGCGATACGGCTCGCGTATTTCTTTGGTAATAAGATCGTCGATAAGCGTGCCGATATAACTTTCTTCTCTGGTCAGACAAAACGGCTCCTGTCCGCGGACAAAACGCGCGGCGTTAATACCGGCGATCAGTCCCTGCGCGGCGGCTTCTTCATAACCCGAAGTGCCGTTGATTTGTCCCGCCGCAAAAATTCCCGTAAATTCACGTAATTTTAAACTGCGCGTTAACTGCTCGGGGTAAATAAAATCATAGGCGACAGCATAACCCGGCCGCATGATTTCCACATTTTCCAGCCCGGGTATTGTCCGCAAAACCTCAAGCTGCACATCGCAGGGTAGTGAAGTCGAAAAACCCTGTAGATACATCTCGTTGGTGTCCGCGCCCTCCGGCTCGATAAAAAGATGATGACTGTCCTTGTCCGCGAAACGCATGACTTTGTCCTCGATCTACGGACAGTAGCGCGGCCCGACGGCGTTGATCATCCCCTGATAGAGCGGCGAGCGGTCTAAATTGGCGCGGATTATTTCGTGCGAGCGGGGATTGGTGCGCACAAGATAACAGGGCTGCTGCGGCCGCAAACTGCTCTCTGTCTCAAAAGAAAAAAAATGTTTTTCTTCCAGCCCCGGTTCTTCCTGAATTTTTGTAAAATCGAGCGTGCGGCGGTCGAGGCGCGGCGTGGTGCCGGTTTTCAAACGGCCGGTGCGTATGCCGTGCGCATTTAGCGAAGCCGTCAGCGCGGAGGCGGGAAATTCACCCAATCGGCCGGCCGGCGTGGACTCCAGTCCGATAAAAATCTCGCCACGCAAAAAAGTGCCCGTCGTCAAAATCAACGCGCGCGCGTAATAATCAAAACCCATTTTGGTTTTCACACCCTGAAAAGTTTTATCCGTCAAGATCAATTCCGTAACCTCGGCCTGCTTCATATCAAGATGCGGTGTATTCTCCGCCAGTGTTTTCATGTAGCGCACATATTCAGCGCGATCGGACTGCGCGCGCAGGGAATGCACCGCGGGACCTTTGGAAAGATTGAGCATTTTCAATTGCAAAAAAGTCGCGTCGGCCGCGCGCGCCATCTCGCCGCCCAGTGCGTCAATCTCGCGGACGAGCTGTGATTTGCCCGGGCCGCCGATCGCGGGATTGCAGGACATTTTACCAAGCGTGTCGAGATTGAGCGTGAGAAGCAGCGTATCCAGCCCCAGCCGCGCGCAGGCCAGCGCCGCCTCAAGGCCGGCATGTCCGGCGCCCACCACAAGCACCGCATATTCTTTAGCATATTTCATAGAAAGAAAATTCTAGCACAGGTCGAAAACCCCGTGTTTATCCCGCAGCAAGTCGGGACAAACGCGGGATTTTAATTTTGCGGCGCTTCTCTACGCTGCTTTTTTTCTGGGCTTGATTTCTTTTTTGTCTTCCGCCGCGACTTTGGCCTGCCGGTATTCCAAAATGTTCACACTGTCCGCGATGATTTCCGTGATCCATTTTGTTCCCGCGCTGACTTCGTATGAACGCGACTGAATACGTCCGCTGACCAAAACCAGACAGCCTTTTTGAATATAGTCGTGACAAATTTCCGCGAGTTTGCCCCAGGCGACTACATTCAAAAAATCCGTCGGGTGTTTGCCCTCGGCGTCCTTGTACGGCCGGTCGACCGCCAGCGCGAATTGCACCCGCGCGTTGGCATTGCCGGTGTCTTTGAAATCCGGATCCCGCACCGCGCGGCCGATCAGCGTCACGTTGTTGTAGCTTTTCATAATTCACCTCCCGTATTTTTATTTGTCCTGCTAAAGACTCTCACAATATAGCAAATCGTCAAGTTTTTGTCAAGTTTTATATTTATAATTTATTTTCCACTTTTCCTGACATAATGCCAAGATGCGTTGCATGCAACGCATCTACAGCGGCGGGCAAAATATTTGCCACGCTAAATGTTATTTTATTGATTTATCGCTTTTATAATGCCGGAAAGCGTATCGACTTCTGTCGGCAAGCCGAGCTTGCGACAATTTATAGTATTATAAATAAAATGTTTATATTTTAAACAGTATTTGTCCCAGGGGTGTTTTTTCAGCAGCCCGGCCAAAAATTGAATTATGGACATGGGCACACGTATCTGGAACAGAGGCTTTTGCCCGTAACAGGCCGCGATTTGTTTTAAAAATTCGCCCACATTCAAAGGCGCGTTGCCAAACACATATTCACGCTCGCTCACGGCGTTTTCCAGCAGATATTTGGTCAGGCGGGCAATGTCCGCGCAATGAATAAAATGAAAGCTAAAATCCAGCGTGAAATATTTAAGCCAGCGTATCTTTTTAGCCGCCGGCAGAAGACCGGCCGCCGCGTGCGAAAAGGGATGCGTGCTGTCGCCGCCATACACTCCGGTCGGAAAAATCGTGATTATTTTTTCGCGCAATTTATTGTATTGCAGCATTTTGTGCGTCAAAAATTTACTGCGAATATAATTCGTGCCTATCTCGCGTATGGCCTCGATCGGCCGGTGTTCTCTGTCAATGATCGACGCTGTCGAAAAAAAAAGAATCTTTTTTATCCTCTGCGGGGCTAGCCGGCGCAGTGTGCGAAAAAACGGATAAACATTGATACGCCACGGCTCGCGATAACCGCCCCAGCAGGTGGCTATCCAGACCAGATAATCCATTTTTTGGAGCAAGTCTTTTTGCCGGTGCAAATTACGCAAATCCAGCGGCAAAATCGTGACATTCGAAAATTGTTTCAGGTCACGGCGCAGTCTGGCCGGATCGCGCAAGACAAGATAGAGATGATAACGCGAATCATTGGCCAGCAAATCAAACAAATAATGCCCAACACTGCCGGAAATGCCTGTGATTAGAATATTTTGCGCGGTCATTGCGGCTTCCTATTTTAGCTCTCGTTCAAAAGAGAATTCGACCGAAGCGTTAAGCTTCGGCCGCAGGAGTCTCCGGAGCGGTTTCCGCGACGGCTTTTTCCTGTGCCTCGATCTCCGCGGCAATTTCTTCTTTTTTGCGCGGCTTGCGGGATTTCTTTTCCGACGCGGCGGCTTTTTTATCGACCTCGGCCGTTACTTTTAGTTTCGCGGACGCTGTAAGGCCAAAAGTTAATTTGACCGGCACATTATATTTGCCGGCCTCTTTCACGCTTTTGAGCTGCACGCGGCGGCGGTCGATCTGCGTGCCCAGATTCGCGTTGAGCACGTCAGCGATTTGCTGATGCGTGATCGCGCCGAAAAGCTGGCCGTTTTCGCTGCCTTTGGCCTTGATCTCTATTTCGGCCGCGCTGTTGATTTTATCCGCGACGGCCTGCACTTCCTGTTTTTCTTTTTCTATCTTTTTCTGTCTCTGCGCCGCGATGCTCTCGACATGGCGCAGATTGCCGGTGTTATTCGGCACGGCCAGCCTGTGCGGAAACAAAAAATTCCGCGCGTAGCCGCCGCTGACCTTGACTACAGCGCCCTTGTCGCCGTATTCCGTATCTTGCAATAAAATAACTTCCATAAAAATCTCCTTTAACAATTACGCCGCTTATTGTTCGACGACATAAGGAAGCAGCGCCATGTAGCGCGCGCGCTTAATGGCCCGAGCTACCTTGCGCTGATGTTTCGCGCAGCAATTGGACTGACGTCGCGGCAAAATCTTGCCGCGCGGTGATTGAAATCTCTGCACCAGCGCCAAATCTTTATAATCTAAATCTTCCAGATGATTTTCACAGAAATAACAGGGTTTGCCCCGTCTTTTTTTCAGCGGCAAAGGCATTTTGTGATCGCCTCTTTTGGTATCTTTGGACATCCTTGCCTCCTTTCAATATTTAATCAAAACGGCGCCGGTTCTTCACCGGTCGCGGCAAAAGGCCTGCTCTCCGGCGCGGCCGCGGAAATCCCCGCTTCGGCCGGATAAACTGTCCCGGTCGAGGCCGCTGCTTTTGTATCCAGCATTTGCATACTGTCCGCCACCACTTCCGCGGACTGAAATTGCTGGCCGTTTTTCTCGTACACGCCGATTTGCAAACGGCCTTCGATAGCCACCGGCTTGCCCTTGCGCAAATAAGTGTTGCAGGTCTCGGCCAGTTTGCGCCAGGCAACAATGCGAATAAAATCCGCTTCCGCGTCGCGCTTGGAAGTGCGGTTCACGGCCAGCGAAAACCGCGACACCATGACGCCCGCCGAAGTCGAGCGCGCTTCCGGGTCGTGAGTCAATCTGCCGATTAAAAAAACTTTGTTGTACATTATTTATTCCTCAAAAAGGCACATCGTCTTCCGTCGCGCCGCTGAACGGATTGCCGGCGGCGGCAGGCGGTTCACTGCTGGTTGCCGGCGCGGTCTTCACCGGCGCGGCGGATACCGGCGCGTTAAATAAACGCACTGTTTTGGCGTTGATCTCGGTCTGGCTGAATTTCTGTCCGTTGGCTTCGCGGCGGTTGACCTGGATGCGTCCCTCGACCAGCGCCAGAGAATTAACCTGTAAATTTTCCGCGGCGTAATCCGCCTGCCGGCCAAAAGCGACAACCGGAATTTTATCGAATGTCGTCTGCCCGTCGGGACGCGGCGGCCGCGCGACATTGAGCGTAAATTTACTGACCGACAGGCCGTTTTCGGTAGTGTATTTGGTTTCCGGTTTTTCCTGCACCGTGCCGTTCAAAACAATACTGTTAAAATTCATGAGTTTACGCCTTTGCTTCGACTTCGGGCAGGGACAGCGTAACCATGTAGCGCAAAATATTTTCGTTGATCTTGAAACGCGCTTCGATTTCTTTGTTTATGGTGCCCGGTCCGGTATATTTAATCAGCACATAATAACCCTGATTGGCTTTCTCGATCGGCGTGGCTAAATCCTTTTTACCCCAGATATCCACAGTCTCAATCTTGCCGCCGCCAGCCTCGATCAGCGCTTTTACTTTTTCGATAAGCTCTTTCTGCGCGGTCTCCTCCAGCTCTGGCTTGGTGATGAAAAGCAAATCGTACGCGGTCATTAAAAACTCCTTGTTTTGTTGTAAATCAAAAATTCCCTCAAGTAAAGGGGCGTAATAATACCAGCTTCGCCGCGCGCTGGCAAGCGAAGTCTAGGCAATTTTTATGATGTAAATCACTGTGTAATATTTTGGTACTACATCGAACGAAGTCGCTGTGTGAGTGGCCTTAACCACAATTGTGCCAAAAAATGTTTGCAAATAAATAATTATTAATATATTATCACTCATATGCAGACATTTGTCAAGCAAAAAATATTCAATTACCCGTCTAAATGACCTATCATGAATAAATGACCGGTCGTGTATTTTGGAAAATCGTCAAAAATGAAGTGGCGCGGCAAAAGACCAGTTTTGAATGGCTGTACTACAAAACGGGCATTTCTAAAGGCACTTTTTCTTCGTGGAAAAATCGCCAGATTATCCCGCGCGCCGCTGACGCCTACAAAATAGCCACGGTTTTACATGTCTCTATCGAATATCTGCTGACCGGATCAGACCGGACAAAAATACGTTCCAATCCCTGCCTGCAAGAAATTATTGAAACCTTGATCGGACTGGACGCGCCGGACTTGAAAGCTGTTTCCGCGCTGACCCAAGCTCTGGCCTCGCGCCATACTAAAAAACCTAGACCCGTATCGGCATGACCACGTAAGTAAAATCTTTGTTTTCTTTCGGGATAATCACGCCCGGCGAAGTCGCGCCATTCAGGACGATCACGATATTGTCTTCCTGTATATTGCGGATAACGTCCAGCACGAGCCGGACATTGAAAGCGATCGGCTGCATGTCCTCGCCTTCTTTTTGCACATCGACCAGCTCGGAAATATTGCCGATAGTAGGCGTGCTGGCGGTGATCAGTAATTTCTGATCGACCATTTCCAGCTTGATGACATTGGTCGAGGCGCTGGCCACAATGGACGCTCTGTCCGCCGCCTCCAGCAAGTCTTTGCGGGCGACAACTATTCTGGTTTTCTGCTCCTTGGGTATCACATTGCGATAGTCAGGAAATTGTCCCTGAATCAAACGCGAAACCAAATACAAACTTTTGAAACTAAATGAAATTTGCTTTTCCGTGATCGTAATATCCACCACGCCCTGATAATCTCCCTGCTGCAAAATACGGTTGATTTCCTGCAAAGCGCGCGACGGCACGATGACGCTTAAATTGCCGGCCGTATCCTCGCTCAAAACCGCTGTCTTCTTGGCCAGACGAAAACCATCAGTCGCCACAAAACACAACTCATTTTTTTCTTTCTCGATCAAAATGCCGTTCAGGAAAGGTTTTCCCTCGTCAAAAGACACCGCAATAATTGACTGCCTGATCATATCCCGCAAAACATCAGCCTCGATTTTTAGATTTTTGCCGCTGGTGACTTTGGACAACACCGGAAAATCATCAATTGCCAGGCCGTAAATATTCGGCTTGGATTGTTTCGACGTAATCAAAATATTGTGATTGCCGTCGACTTTGAAAGAAACCTCGCCCTCGGACAATTTGGAAATAATGCTGCTCAAAGTTTTAGCCGGAGCCAGCACAGCGCCTCCTTCGATAACATTGGTGTCGATCGCAAACTCAATGCCGATCTCCATATCATTGGCTGTGAGTTTTAGAGACTGTCCTTTTGCCTCCAGCAAAATGTTACCGGCGATTTGCGCCACCGTGCTGCGTATCGACACGGCCTTTTCAACAACCTGTATCGCGTTGTTTAAATCGGTTTTTACACATTTGAATTCCATATTATTTAAAACCTCCATGTATGTATATAAAATTCATAATAACCATAAAGACTGTACATAACTGGATAACCGCAAAATTTTTTTTATTATAGCGAAAAATTTGATTTAAAGCTACTGAAAACTTGTGCATAAGTTTTTGGAAAAGAGCCGGTTTGCGCACGGAGTTTCGGGCTGAAAATTTCGAGCAAAAGATATACACGAAATATGCAGAAGAACACAAAATTAAATAGCTAAAATTTCTTTTTTGAGATTGTTGACCAGATCAAGCAGCGCGTGATCGGTTTTAATGGTCTCGCGGATCTTGTCGCAGGCGTGAATGACCGTGCTGTGGTCGCGCCCGCCAAAAGTGTCGCCGATTTTTTCGTTGGTCGCGTTGGTTAATTCCCGCGCTAAATACATGGCGATCTGTCTGGCCATGGCGATTTCTTTTTTGCGGATCTTGGCGGAAAGCTCTTCGATGTCGATTTTCATTTGTTCGGCGACGATTTGCTTGATCGTGCTGATCGTCACGTGTTTGTCCTGAGCCTGGATCAGGTCTTTGAGCAAGGTGGCGACGAAGTCCACCGTGATCGGCGTATGAAAAAACGCCGTGTGCGCGACCAGCCGGTGCAGGACGCTCTCCAGATCACGGACATTGGAAAAAGGCGCTTTGGCGATGTATTGAATGACATCCTCGGGAATATTGGCGCTCTCGACGGCGCTGTCGCTCTCGACTTTTTTGCGCAAAACGGCCAGACGGGTTTCAAAATCCGGCGACTGAATATCGGTGACCAAGCCGCAGGCCATGCGGGATTTCAAGCGTTCGTCAATGCCGCGCAAATCTCTGGGCGGCCGGTCAGAATTGAGAATAATTTGTTTTTTCGTGTCATACAAAGCGTTAAAAGTGTTGAAAAATTCTTCCTGCGAGCGGTCTTTGCCCATCAGAAATTGAATGTCGTCGATGAGCAGAATATCGGCCATGCGGAAACGCGCGTAAAAATTTTTCCAGCGGGCGACATCACTGCCGTCGCGAATAATACTGACAACCTCGTTGACAAAAGTTTCGGCGGTGACCAGCACAATTTTTAATTTGGGATTTAAAGCCAGCGCGCGCTGGGCGATCGCGTGCATCAAATGGGTTTTGCCCAGACCGGGGCCGCCGTAGGTAAAGAGCGGGTTGTAAGCGACGGCCGGTTTTTCCGCGACAGCCAGAGCCGCGGCGTGCGCAAAACGCGTGTTGTTGCCGACCACGAAAGTCTCAAAAGTATATTTGGGATTAAAGGCGATTATCTCAGCGGAGGGCTTGACCGGCGCAGCCGGAGCGCGCTCGACGGGAGGCTCCTTGCCTGGCTCGGCCGGCGCCACCCGCACATCCAGCACGAGGTTTTGCCGGAAATCGCGCGTGAAAACATCCTGCAAAAGCGGCTCGCGCTCTTTGAGCCACATGGCCATGACGTCAGACGGCACGGAAAGGGTCAAAACTCCATCGGCCAGCGAAAGCGGCGAAATAGAGGTTTTAAACATTTGAAAACCGGGCCCGGACAAGGTGGTTTTGAGTTTTTCCAGTAAGGCCGGCCAAAAAGATTCCATTAAAACCTCGAAACACCTAAAATTTATCCCCCGAGGTGGACAAGTATTTTACACTGATAAAAAAAAATGTCAAACGCGGGGTAAAAAAGGGCAAAAACAGCGCGGGTTGTGCACAAAATCGCGGCGCTGTTGATAAGCGGGGTTGGTCAAAAAACAACGCGCGTGTTAAAATCCTTTTATCTGGCGGCAAAAAATGAGCAAAAAAATCACAGACTATTCGGATTTTGATTACAAAAAAATTTTCTGGGAAAAAGGCGACCGGCAATATGAAGATTTTTGCGACCATCTGGCGGCGCGCCGGCTGCTGCCAAAACAGGGGCAAAAATTTCTCGACGTTTGCGGCGGGTTTGGCCGCTTGGCGGACGTTTACCTGCCGAGGTTTGCGGACTGCACGCTGCTTGACTACGCGCCAAATCTGCTGGAGCTGGCCAGGAAAATGCGCGGCGCGAAATTAAAGACTGTGCAGGGATCGGTGTACGAGCTGCCTTTTGCGGACGGAGAATTTGACGCGGCATTGCTGGTGCGCGCCGCGCATCATTTGACGGATCTGCCGGCGGCGATCGCGGAAATCACGCGCGTCTTGAAACCCGGCGGTCGCGCGGTCATCGAGATCGCCAACAAAAGGAATATTTTAGAAATTTTGCGCTGGTGTTTGGGCCGGTCAAAAATGCGGCCGTTCGCGCTGGCGCCCGCCAAACGCGGCGCGAAAGATTTTTATAATTTTCACCCGCGTTATGCGGAAAAAATTTTTAAACAGAATAATTTACGCCTTAAAAAAACTCTCGGCGTGTCCAATTTCCGTTTGCCGCTTTTGAAAAAAATCTGCGGTGCGCCGCTGCTGTGTTTCAAAGAAAGACTCGCGCAAGGCTTTTCCGGCTGGCTGAAATTAAGCCCGTCGGTGTATTATTTGGTGGAGAAACAAAATGCCTAAACGCACAGACCTCAAAAAAATCATGATCATCGGCGCCGGGCCTATTGTTATCGGGCAAGCCTGCGAATTTGATTACAGCGGCACACAAGCCTGCAAAGCCCTCAAAAAAGAGGGCTACGCGATCGTGCTGGTCAATAGCAATCCGGCGACGATCATGACCGATCCCGAATTTGCCGACCGGACGTATATCGAGCCGATCCGCCCCGACATTGTGGCCAAAATTATCGAGAAAGAACGCCCAGACGCCCTGCTCCCGACAGTTGGCGGACAGACCGC
The DNA here is from genome assembly GCA_031264205.1 of Candidatus Margulisiibacteriota bacterium. GTDB lineage: Bacteria > Margulisbacteria > Termititenacia > Termititenacales > Termititenacaceae > Termititenax. Next base: position 7,728 of record JAISEH010000106.1, on the reverse strand, counting down.
GCTCAACTGCACTCTGGAACTGATGAAACTGGGCGTGCTAGAAAAATACGGCGTGGAGCTGATCGGCGCGGGCATTGAGGCGATCAAAAAAGCCGAAGACCGCAAATTATTCAAAGACGCTATGACGAAAATCGGCCTCGATATGCCGCGCTCGCGGGAAGTTTATTCGCTGGAGGAAGCGCGGGACTTTATCAAAACTATCGGTTTTCCGGCGATAATCCGGCCGTCTTTTACGCTGGGTGGCACGGGCGGCGGCATCGCCTACAATGACGTGGATCTGGAGCGCATCGTCAATAACGGCCTCGATCTTTCGCCGGCGCATCACGTCCTGCTCGAAGAGTCCATTATTGGCTGGAAAGAGATCGAGCTGGAAGTCATGCGTGATCTCAAGGACAACGCGGTGATAATTTGTTCGATCGAAAATCTTGACCCGATGGGCATTCACACCGGCGACAGCATCACCATCGCGCCGGTGCAGACACTGACCGACAAAGAATATCAGCGCCTGCGGGATTATGCGATCGCGGTGATGCGCGAGATCGGCGTATCAACCGGCGGCTCCAATGTGCAGTTTGCGCTGGACCCCCGCTCCGACCGCATCTGCATTATCGAAATGAATCCGCGCGTCTCGCGCTCCTCCGCGCTGGCTTCCAAAGCCACGGGGTTCCCCATCGCCAAAATCGCCGCGCTGCTGGCCGTGGGCTACACGCTCGATGAAATCCCCAACGACATCACCAGAGTCACGCCGGCCTCGTTTGAGCCGACTATCGATTATGTCGTGACCAAAATACCGCGCTTTGCTTTTGAAAAATTCCGCGACGCTGACGACACGCTCAATACGCAAATGAAATCCGTCGGCGAATGCATGGCGATCGGTCGTACTTTTAAAGAATCCATGCGCAAAGCCCTGCGCTCGCTGGAGATTTCCGCGGTCAAATGTCAGGACGAGAAAATCGAGGAAAAATTGAGCCGGCCAAATTGCGAGCGCATCTGGTATATCCTGCATGCTTTCCGGCGAGGCTATGCGGTCGAGCGCGTGCAGGAACTTTCGCGGATCGACAAATGGTTTTTGCAGCAGCTGCGAGAGCTTGCCGCGGAAACGCCGGAATCTCTGGCCGCCGAGAACAAAGCGCGCGGCGTCAAAGGCGTGGTGTATAAAAAAGTGGACACCTGCGGCGCGGAATTTGAAGCGCAGACGCCGTATCTTTACTCGACTTACGAGCAGGAAGACGAGATCGCGCCGACCGGAAATAAAAAAATCGCCATTTTGGGCGGCGGTCCCAATCGCATCGGTCAGGGCATCGAGTTTGATTATTGCTGTGTGCACGCGTCTTTTGCCCTGCGGCAGGCCGGTTACGAAACGATCATGATCAACAGCAATCCCGAAACCGTGTCCACGGATTACGACACATCCGACCGGCTGTATTTCGAACCGCTGACACACGACGACGTGCTGAATATTGTCCGCGCGGAAAAACCCGACGGCGTGATCGTGCAGTACGGCGGACAGACGCCGCTCAAGCTTTCGCTGAAACTGGAAAGCTCCGGCGCGAAAATCATCGGCACCCTGCCCAAAAATATCGATGTGGCCGAAGACCGCAAGCTTTTTGGCCGGCTGATCGACCGGCTGGGCATCAAGCAGCCGCCCAACGGCACGGCGACCTCTATCGAGGAAGCGCTCAAGGCCGCGAATAAAATTTCTTATCCGGTCATGGTGCGGCCGTCGTATGTGCTGGGCGGACGCGCGATGGAGATCGTCTACGACGAGGAAGGTCTGCGGTATTACATGAAAACCGCGGTGGAAGCCTCGCCCGAGCATCCGGTGCTGATCGATAAATTTTTGGAGGACGCGGTGGAGATCGATGTCGACGCGATCTCGGACGGCGCGGAAGCCCTCGTCGCGGGCATCATGGAGCACGTCGAGGAAGCGGGGATTCATTCCGGAGACTCGGCTTCGGTCATCCCGACTTTTTCGCTCGCCGCGGAAACGCTCGACATTATCGAAAAACACACCATCGCTCTGGCGCGCGAGCTGAAAGTCATCGGCTTGATGAATGTGCAGTATGCGGTCAAAGACGGCGTTGTTTACGTGCTGGAAGTCAATCCGCGCGCCTCGCGCACCGTGCCTTTTGTCAGCAAGGCCACCGGCGTGTCCTGGGCGAAACTCGGCGCGCTGGTCATGGCCGGACAAAAATTAAAAGACCTCGGCGCGAAAAAAGTCCTGCCGAAATACTGGTCGGTCAAAGAAGCCGTGCTGCCTTTTGCGAAATTTCACGGGCAGGACGTGATGCTCGGCCCCGAAATGCGCTCGACCGGCGAGGTCATGGGTCTCGCGGAAAATTTCGGTATGGCCTATGCCAAAGCGCAAATTGCCGCTGGTGAGCGGTTGCCGGAAACCGGTCAAAAGATTTTTATTTCCGTGCACGACCCCTACCGCGACGAAAAACTCCTCTGGGCGGCGCGCAAATATCAGGAGCTTGGTTTTGAAATCGTCTGCACGCGCGGCACGGGCGATTTTTTGCGTGAGAATGGCGTAACTGTCAGCGAGATCGCCAAGGCACGGGAGGGGCATCCGAATATTATCGACGCTATCGCCAATCACGAGATCGGCCTCATTTTTAATACGCCGTCAGGTAAAGGCGCGCGGCAGGATGATTATTACATAAGGCAGGCCGGCTTGCGCTATCAAACCATGTGCGTAACGACGGTTGCGGCGGCGATTATGGTTGCTAAAGGGCTTGAAGCATTGCTTCACGGAAAGCTTGACGTAAAAGCCCTGCAAGATTACCACAAAGAGAATAACGTTCAATAACAGATAACGCATTATAGGCAGTGTTAAGCGACGAGAAACGTCGGGCAGTGTATAAAATTTTTACATAATAACAAAGCATACAGTTAAGCACGAGATACTGGCTAAACAAGACTATGTTCAATAATATGCAACACACTACCAGTAGCGTTAATTAATGAAAAACGCTATATATGGAGAAAAACCGCCGTACCTGGAAAGAAAAATCCGGCCTTAGCGGGAACAATTCAAGATTGTCTGCGGCCAAACCGAGCAGACGATTGTATTCCGCAACTTTCTGGCGGGCAGTTTGTATTTTATTCTCTAAATCACGCTGAATAGAATAATCTGTTTCCGTAGAGCTGGGCGCAAGCTGCCAATCGTTGCGCAAAGATTTCGCGTAATTCAACCAGAATATCTCTTGGTAGCGAGAACGGATTTCCTGATATTTGTTATTAAAACGCGGGATTTCCCCGGCCTGCGACAGACGCGTTAAAAACTGTCCGGCGGCTGGCCGGATCAAAAGCGGCGTGAGAAGCAGATTGAAGCGGCGATTGCGATTTAGCCGCCATGGCGGAGAAGCCGGCAGTTGGATCAAAGCCACGCGTGGATTTTCAGAAGAGTTGACAGCCACCAAGCCTTCAGCGGCGCGCGCCGAAAATCTTTCGGCATTATCGATGACGATCAGATCCAAATTGTCGGTGATAAATTGCAGGCCGGTCGCGTGATAGCCGTCGTTGGGCTGGAAATCCCGCAATTGCTCCGCCAGATCGTAAGTGAGATGCGCCGGTGAAAAACAAACTGGCTCTGAATAACTTTGGCGTAATATCTCCAGACTGGATTTTCCGTACAGAGAAACGTCGATCGGCCGCGCGACTGGCAGAGACCACGCGGGATGCCAGACATGCAACTCGCGGCGCATTCCCCAAGTCAGGCGTCTCGGCTCGGCAATAAGTTTAGTTGACAGTGACATACCCATACTAGATTATCGCACGATCAAGGAAATTGTTGCAAAATTTTTGCTTCTTTATTTTGCCGCGCGGCAGGCCTAAAACTTCAAATTTGGCAGCGCGTCTTTCAAAGCGTCTTCCGCCTGTTTTTTGATTTTGTCGGTCTGGCTGTTTAGCTGGTCTTCCAGTTCTTTTTTCTTTTGCTCGATTTTGGCTTTTTCGCCGTCCAGAGTTTTTTGCTGCTCCGCCAGCGTCGCCGAGATTTCTCCCTCTAGTTGTTTCAATGAGGCTTCCGTTTCCTGCCGCGCGCCGCCGATTGCTTTTTCGTACTCAGCGGCGAGCTGTTGTTTGGCCTGCGCCAATTGCTCACCAAATTCTTTTTCCAGACGATTCTTAATCAGCGTGTCTACATTGGTCTTCACCCAGAGCCGCGGGCTGTTCAGCGTACCGGTCAAATCAATGCTGACGGTTAATTCCGGCGCGCTCTGCATAGCGTCGGCGACCAGAGCCGCCGCGCCGTCCGCGCCACGGATTTTTTCGTAACGCATATTTTTGCCGGACAGCGTGATCTCGCCGTCCAGTTCATCGCCCGCCACACTGATCACGGCGTCGATACGTCCCAGGCCGCCGGTAATTTTGAGCGGAATAAGCTGTTCATCCCAGAACTGCGCGCCAGTAAGATCGTAGCCGGATAAAACCAGGCTGTATACATCGGCATAACCCTCGCCCAGATGGTTGAGCGTAATATCGATATCCAGCAGTGACTGCGCGCGTTTGGTGAACGCGCCGGTGATCTTGATCCGCGTCGGCCGGCCGATAAGATGCTGCTCGCTGGCCAGATCGTTGAGGTAGCCGCTGTAAGTCAATTCATTGGCCGTGCCCTGCCCGCTGACGCCGCTCAAGCCCAGACGCCCGAGCCAAAAACGCGGCCGTGTTTTGTTGTTCGGGAAAACAAGCGTCTGTCCCTGAAAACGCTCTTTTTTCGGCGGTTTGGTTTTCTTGGCGGTCTTGGGCGGCAAATATTTTTTGGCCAGCTCAAAATATTGCAAACCAGTGTCCAGCCAGCCGTTGATTTTGGGGCCGAGCAATTCTTTGCCGAGCGCGCCGAGATCGTAGTTGCCGAGGTCCAGCGCGCCCAGCAAATTGTCCAAATCTTTTTGCGCGGTCAGATTTAACTGCTCCAGATTGGCCTGCGCTTCTTTGACCGCGCTTTCGGCGGCGGCTTTATTGGCGGCGAGGTCGTCGGTAATTTTTTGCAAGCCTTTTTGTTTTTCCGCGACAAGGCTTTGCAGTTTCGACAGATCGTCCGCGCTGGAAATATTTAGGTTGCTCAATTCGTTTAGGTTGAGCGCGGCTAGTTCTTTCTGCACGTCAACAGCCGCCAAATGTTTTTTCGCCTCGGCCAGTTTTTGCGCGTTTTCTTTCTGCACACGCTCGGCCTCGCCGCTGGCCTGCGGCGGCGCGGTCTGAAAAGCCCGTTGCACAGCGGCCGGATCGAGCTGCAAATCCCGCGTCAGTTTATTGAGGTCGAGCGGTTTTTTCTCTGCCGGAGCTTTTTTCTTTTTTACCGGCAGAGCGCCGGATTTGGCGCGTGGCGTGCCCAGCCGGATATTATCCAGCGTGGCCTGCGGAATATTTACCCGCGCATAAAACAATTGCTCGGTGTCCAGGCCGAGCCGCAGCGCGCCCAGCTCGAAAAGATTGGTAAAAGGCGCGTTTTTGTTGGCGACCTGCACGCGCTTGATGTCCAGCCGACCGGTGAACGGATTGAGCGAAAAACCAGCGATCTCCGTTTTCGCGCCAAAAGCCGCGTTGCCGGCTTTTTCCAGGCCGAATTTTAACAGCGGATTGAAGCCGAAAATGACGACTAAGATTAACGCCAGCGCGGGCAAAAATTTTTTCCAGTTTAACATCAGGACTTCCTTATAAATAAACCGCGCAGGTTAAAAATATTAAATCCCGCGGCGATGCCGGATACGAGTTTGTTTTGCAAAAACTGTTCGATTTTGGCTTGTAATTTACTGCCGCGGTATTTCAGCGCCAAAATTTTGCACAGAAAAATTGCCGGCGCGGTCAAAATAAGGCCGAGCAGCGTATTGCCCATGACGATAGTGTTGTTAAAGCCGGTGAACGGCAAAAACGGCAGATTATATAGATAGGTCCACAAGCCCTGCAAAAAACTGGCCTGCAAAACAGCCAGTCCCAGCGGATGCGCCAGCCGGTCGAGCGCGAAACCCAGCGCGCCAAAAATCAGCGTGGACAGCAGCGCGGTTTGCCGGTCGTTGCGCAGCGCGAAAACCAGCAGAGCGATAATGACGCTGTTGACGCTCAAGGGCAGCAAGCCCAAGAACATACCCAGCACGAAACCCGCGGCGATATAGCGGATACGCTCCTTGCTCAGGGTCTCCTGGTATTTTTTCAGCAGTTTAAAAATATTCAACACGAGCGGCAGTATACCGCAAAATTGACTTGCCGCGATAGTGTGTTATAATATGACTAGTCAGACTAGTCAGAAAGGAGCTGTGCGATGAAAACCTGGCAGTTACAAGAAGCCAAAGCCAAATTTAGCGAGGTGGTGAGAGCCTCCGCCGAGTCGCCGCAGGAAATCACTCTGCGTGGCAAAAACGTGGCGGTGTTGCTGTCCAATAACGAATACGAAAAATTGGTCAACGCCAACAAACCGAAACAGAGCTTGTATGAGCTTTTGCAAAGCTCTTCTTTTGCCGGAGCAAAGCTGGATTTGCGCCGTAACAAAGACCGGACAATGCGCAAGATTGATTTATGAGTTATTTGCTGGACACCAACGTTATTTCAGAACTTTACAAGAAACAATGCAATCCGTTGGTGCGGCGAAAAATCGATACTATTCCGGAGGAAGATTTATACATCAGCGTTATTTCGCTGGGCGAAATGTGGCGCGGCATAAAAATGGTTAAAGAAAAAACAAGGTTTGTAAAATTACTGCAAGATTTCAATGCCGTGACTGTGTGGTTTGCCAAACGGACTTTGCCGGTCGATTATATGATTATGCTGGAGTGGGGCGAAATGTGCGCCAAACAGAAAAGGACATTGTCTGTGCTGGACAGCCTGCTGGCCGCTACCGCCCGCGCGCAGCGGCTGATCCTCCTGACCCGCAATGCGCGGGATTTTCAAGGCCTGGATGTCAACGTGCTAGACCCCTGGAAAGATTAGCCGTCAGGCCGGACGACGACAGTCCGCGTGGTATAATGCGTGCATGGAATTAAATCTTAACGAATTGAAAAAAGCTTTGGCCGCTCTGCAAAGAGCAATTAAAGTAACAAAAAAAATAGAAACCGCTCCCGCCGCGGATCCGGCCGAGATAGAAACTTTACGCGCCGGAGTGATTCAGGCTTTTGAGTTTTCCTATGAATTGTGCTGGAAAATGCTTAAACGCTGGCTGGAAATCAATGTCAGTCCGGATATTGTCGCCGGAGTGGTGCGCATCGAACTTTTTCGGCGTGGCGCGGAAAATTTATTGATCGACGATGTCCTGAAATGGATGGAGTTTCACGATGCGCGAAACAAAACCTCTCATCTATACGCGCAGAAAACGGCGGAGGCTGTTTATCAGAAAGCGGTGGAATTTTTGCCGTACGCGCAGGCTTTGCTGGAAAGGCTGGAGAAACGCCGGTGATTTCTGTCAGCGAGCAGGAAGAACAACTGATCCGAACTATTCTGCGCCGGCATGTGCCGCGCGCCGAGGTGCGAGTTTTTGGCTCGCGGCAGAGAGGCGCGCACAAAAGTTATTCTGATCTGGACCTGGCGCTGGTCGGCGATTTTACTGACGACAGTCTGTCCACGCTGCGCGGCGAATTTGAGGAATCGCGCCTGCCCTATCGTGTGGACGTGCTGGATTACCGACAACTGTCCGAGGAGTTTCGCCGCGTGGTGGACACCGAGTATACAATTTTTCCGCTGTAAACCGAATAAGCGCTTCGCGGCGGATTACGCCACCTTCATTATATACAC
>JAISEH010000071.1 GCA_031264205.1 Candidatus Margulisiibacteriota bacterium | reverse complement strand
CCGGCTGACCATTGTCCGAACCGGTTTCCAAATAAGCAATTTCCAAATCTTTGGTTTGGAGGGTTTTTTGTGATATTTGCGTCATAATGTCTATGTTATAGCACATTTTTTGTCGCTCTCTACCTGTTGCGGTTTTTGGGTCGGGGGCGACCTGCCGAAATAATGTATTTTGCTTTCTTTTTTTCTGCCGTAGGCAACGCCACTTGTGGCGTTAGTGTGCCGTGCGCGGAAGAGGACGACTGCGCCGGCTATCGCCGGCTTGTGGTCCTTCTTCATCCCGCCTAACTTTCTGGAATTAAATACAGCTCTTATACTTAATATACCAAGTGCGCGGAAGAGGACTCGAACCTCCAAGCCTTGCGGCACAAGATCCTTAGTCTTGCGCGTATACCAATTCCGCCATCCGCGCGGAGGTAAACTATATAATAAAGAAGCTTTTTTTAAAAGAGTTTTGACCACAACACGCTATATGTGGTGTATGCACACTATACATAGCGTTACTCCACCTTGCCCTTGCGTTTGGGTGTCCAGCTGGAATCCACATAAACGCCTTTTTTTTCTTTCTCCAAATTTTGAAAATCCGGCAGGTCGATATTGGACTGCGGCGCAAATTCATGGCGCAAACGCTCCAGACCGCGGACATTTTCAGTCAGCCCCGCGATATGTTGATTGAGCGCCGCGCCCTGACGAGACTGGCGGATCTGCGTGTAAGCGTCACTCATACCTTTGAGCACCGCCGAACCCTGGCTGAAAATACTGGCGATCAAGCCGAAACCTTTGAGATCAAATTCTTTCATGCCCTCGGCAATTTGCTTGACCGGCGAGGCCTGTTGAATCTCTTGAATATAAGCCACGCGTTCCGCCGGTGACATGCCGCCCACCGCGGAGATCGGCGCTGTGCTGCCGCCACCGCCGTAAGCCGGCGCGCTGCTTCTGCGTTTTTTCTGTTCGCCCATACGGCCTCCTTATATCCGCGTCTTGCTGCCGGCGTTAACGTCCCGGCGCATTTTGCTCAAAATCTTTTTCTTGTAAGCCACCAACTCGCCCGGACTCATTCTGGAAGTGTCCGCTGAGATCACCGAATGTTTTTGCGCGGGCGCGGCGGATTGTCCCAGCACTGTGCCTTTTTGTTGCTTTTCCAGCTCCTCGCTCAAAAGATTGGCTGTCTGCGCGATCTCTGTCTGTTCGGTCATAAAAGTGTCTTTAGCCAGCAGCTCGCCGGTCTCCGGAGAATTGAGCACAATAGCCTGGCGCAAAGCTTCCAGCCGTTTCCGCTCGGCCTCTTGCATTTGCGCCAAAGCCAGCGCGCGTTTTTGCGTCTGCAGTTCTTCCGCGTTGTCTTTCAACAAATCTTTCAATTCCGAAACACTGTTGAGTTTGCGCTCTCCGCCGGTGCGTTTGTGTTCCGGCATCAGCATAGTCAGCAAATCTTCTTTTTTGTCATCGGCGTTGCCGTATTTCAGCAACTCGGCGTAAATCGAGCCTTGCATTTTGGCTTCGCGCAAAAGCTTGTCTACATAGCGGCTGATCTGCAGCGGATTGTCCAGCCCGACAAAATATCTGAATTTCTTTTCGTCAATCGTGCCATCCAGATAACCGGTCAGTAAAAAGTTCAGGAGAAAATCATAATACTGCTCCTGTGAACCGCCTTTCAGCAAAAAATCGTAAAACTCACCGGAGTCCATTTCGTAAAAAGGTTTGGGTGGCGGTTCGCCGGGCACTTTGTTTAAGACTTCTCTCAGCTGTACAAAACGCTGCACGCGCGCTAAAAATTTTTTAATAAAGCCCAGCATAACTTATTTCAACACCCGCTTAAAAATTTTCCGCACATTGCGTATCGTGTACTGATAATCAAATAAATCCAGCAGTTCTTTTTTAGTAATCCACTGCAAAACTTCCGGATCGCTTGTGATATTGTCGCGGAAAGAGCCGTCCTCGTCCCGCGCTCGCAAAGCGTTGCGCTGCACCAGTTTGTAAGCCTGCTCGCGCGTCAGACCTTTGCCGACCAGAGCCAGCAAAACGCGCTGGGAAAAAATTATCCCACCGCAAGCGTCCATGTTTTGGGACATGCGCCGCGGATAAATCTCGATGCCGGCCAGAACTTTCTGTGCCAGCGAAAACATATAGTCCAGCAAGATGCAGCCGTCGCCAAAAATAATCCGCTCCGCGCCGGAATGTGAAATATCGCGCTCATGCCAGAGCGCCACATTTTCCAGAGCCGTGACCGCGTAACCACGCAAAACCCGCGCCAGACCGGTGATACGCTCACAAATAATCGGATTGCGTTTGTGCGGCATCGCGGAGGAACCTTTCTGGCCTTTGCTAAAAGGCTCGGCGGCTTCGGCGGTGTCGGTCTTTTGCAGCAGGCGGATTTCCACGGCGATCTTCTCCAGCGTCGCGCCGAGCACCGCCAGTGTGGTCATAAATTCCGCATGGCGGTCGCGCTGTACCACCTGCGTCGCCACCGCGCACGGCGTCAAATGCAGTTTTTTACAAACGTATTTCTCGACAAATGGATCGATATTGGCATAAGTGCCGACCGCGCCGGACAATTTGCCGACGGAAATATTTTTCTTGGCCTGCGCCAGACGCTGTTTGTTGCGCCGCATTTCCTCATGCCAGAGCAGGAGTTTCAGGCCAAAAGTCGTCGGCTCAGCGTGAATGCCGTGCGTGCGGCCGATCATAATCGTGTCTTGATATTTCAAGGCTTGCTTTTTCAAGACGGCCAGCAAAGCGTCCAGATCTTTTTCCAAAATTTCCGCCGACTGCTTGAGCAACAGACAAGCCGCCGTGTCGCCGATGTCCGAAGAAGTCAGTCCCAAATGCACAAAACGCGAGGACGGACCGACATTTTCCGCCACATTGGTCAGGAAAGCGATGACATCATGATTGGTTTCTTTTTCGATCTCGTCGATGCGCTTGACACTAAACCGCGCTTTGGTCTTGATGATCTGCAGATCTTTCCGCGGAATCAAACCCAGTTTTTGATTGGCCTCACAAGCCGCCAGCTCAATGTCCAGCCATTTGCGGAATTTATTTTCCGGCTCCCAAACAGCCTGCATTGCGGGTAAAGAATAACGGTCGAGCATTGAAAACCCCTTGTTTATTATAACATGCCGCC
>JAISEH010000064.1 GCA_031264205.1 Candidatus Margulisiibacteriota bacterium | reverse complement strand
ACGACAATATGCTGGACCTGGCTTTTTTGCTGAATGTAATTCCGGCGCGTTATCAGGAGCTGGGCCTGTCCGCACTGGACACTTATTTTGCGCTGGCCAGAGGGCATCAAAAAGACGGGCAGGACGCGCGGGCTTTGAAAATGCGCAAATGGTTCAACACCAATTATCATTATTTGGTTCCCGAAATCGAGGCCGGTTTTAAGCCTGCTCTGCAAAATAATAAATTGTATGAGGAATGCGCCGCGGCGGAAAATCTGGGCTTGAATTATCGTCCGGCGCTGATCGGTCCTTATACTTTTTTGCGGCTCAGCCTCAATAAGTCCGCTCAAAGTCCGGACGCTCTGGCTGACGAACTGGCCGCGGCCTACAGCCAAATATTCTCCGCTCTGGCCGCTTACAATTGCGCCTGTATTCAGCTCGATGAACCGGCTCTGGCGCTGGATTTGACCGCGGACGATGTCGCTCTTTTTGAGCGGATTTATGCGCGGCTGTTGGCGGAAAAACACGGCCAGAAAATTTTGCTGCAAACTTATTTTGGCGACATACGGGACATATACGCCAGAGTTAGCGAAATGGATTTCGACGCCGTCGGGCTGGATCTGGTCGAGGGCGGACAGCGCAATCTGGAGCTGCTGGAGAAATACGGTTTCCCTACCGGCAAAAAACTGTATGCCGGATTGGTCAATGGCAAAAATATTTGGCGGAATGATTATCAAAAAAGTCTGTCTATTATCGGTAGGCTGGACAAAATTCTCCCGCGCGAACAATTGGTCTTGAACACTTCCTGTTCCTTGCTGCATGTGCCGTATTCTGTGCGTTATGAACAGAAGCTGGCGGAAAAATATAAACAACGGCTGGCTTTTGCGGAAGAGAAATTGGAGGAATTGTCCGTTTTAAAAGAGCTGGCGGCAAATCCCGACGGCGACATTTTGCGGCGTAATCAAGAAATTATTCTGGCCGGGCAAAATGATCCGGATTTTTTGAATACACAGGTTAGAGCACAGGCGCGGCAGGCCGCCGCTGCGGAGATCGTCCGTCAGCCTGCTTTCGCCGAGCGGCAGACCGCGCAACAAAAAACGCTAAAACTTCCGCCGCTGCCGACGACCACGATAGGCTCTTTTCCGCAGACGCCGGAGGTGCGCGAGTGGCGCAAGGCCTATAAACAGGGCGAGTTGACCGCGGTGGAATACAAGGAGCGTCTCAAAGAAAAAATAAAAACGGTTATCACCCGGCAGGAAGAAATCGGGCTGGACGTGCTGGTGCACGGCGAGTATGAGCGCAACGATATGGTGGAATATTTCGGCGAACATTTGCAGGGTTTTGTGTTCACGGAGAATGGCTGGGTGCAGTCTTACGGCACCAGAGGCGTGAAGCCGCCGCTGATTTTTGGTGATGTTTCGCGTCCGGCGGCTTTTACGGTGGAGTGGATAAAATACGCTCAGTCCCTGACCGCCAAGCCGGTCAAAGGTATGCTCACCGGCCCCGTCACTATTTTGAACTGGTCTTTTCCCCGCGAGGATATTCCGCTGGCGGAGATCGCCTGCCAGATCGCTCTGGCGATACAGGCGGAAGTTCTGGACCTGGAAAAGAACGGGATAAAAATTATTCAAATCGACGAGGCCGCTTTGCGGGAAAAACTGCCGCTGCGCCGGGCGGACTGGCAGAAAAATTATCTGGACTGGGCGGTCAAAGCGTTCCGCTTGACGCATTATTTAGTGCAACCGGAAACTCAAATTCACACGCACATGTGTTACAGCGAATTTGAGGACATCATCGAAACGCTCAAAGCGCTGGACGCCGATGTGCTCACTGTTGAAGCGGCGCGCTCTGATCTGACTTTGCTGTCCGCGCTGGCCGATTATGACAAAGGGATCGGTCCGGGCGTTTACGATATTCATTCGCCGCGAGTGCCGGCTGTCGCAGAAATGGCCGGTATTCTGCGGAAAATGTGCGCCAGCCTGAACGCCGCCAAGCTCTGGGTAAATCCGGACTGCGGCCTAAAGACCAGAGCGGAAAAAGAAACGCTGGCCAGTCTGCGCAATATGGTCGCGGCGGCAGCCATTCTGCGGCAGGAAAATACAAAGTTAAATTAAATAGTGCCGGGTTTAAGCGGCGGTTTTTTGCGGCAGGATACGCGGCGCCGGTTTGGTGATTTTGCCGGAACGTATGCAACTGGTGCAGACTTTTGCTTTGCGGGTGCGGCCGTGCAAAATTATTTTTATATTTTGCAGATTGGGCAGCCATTTTGTACGCGTGTGGCGTTTGGAATGCGAGACTTTATTTCCCGTAACAACTTGTTTTCCGCAGACCGCGCATTTGTAACTCATTTGCCTGACCTCATCTTTCAAAATGTCTCTTTACAAAGAGGGCGCAAAATATACCACAATCCGGGCTAAATAGGCAAGATGGCGGCAGGGTGTGTTAATATTTAAATAAGGAGGTTTTAATGAAAAAACTTTTTTTGACATCTTATTTTTCAGGAGCAGCCAGTTTGTTCGCAGACTTTACCGGCAACACTTGCGCCGGCAAAAGAGTTGCTTTCATACCGACAGCCAGCCTGCCGGAAAAAGCGTCTTTTTATGTGAGCGCCGATAAAAAAGCGCTGGCTCAACTTGGTCTGCTTATTGATGAGCTGGAAATTTCAACCGCATCACGCCAGGAAATTGCCGGTAAAATAGCCTGCGCAGATTATGTCTTTGTGGGAGCCGGAAATACCTTTTTCCTGCTGCAAGAGCTTAAACGCACCGGCGCGGATAAACTTATCCGCCAACATATAAATAAGGGGAAGCCGTATATCGGGTCATCGGCCGGAGCAATGATCGTCTCAAAAAACATAGAATACGTAAAATATATGGATAGCTCTGCCGCGGCCAAAGACCTGCATGATGATTTTGCGGCTCTGGCAATTGTTGATTTTTGTGTGGTGCCGCATTTTACGAATTTTCCTTTTCAAAAAGCGGCGAAAAAAATAGTTGATTTGTATTCAGCTAAACTCGACTTGCGGCCGATCAGCAACAATCAGGCGGTCATTGTGCTGGGTAGTGAAGTGAAAACTGTCACTGCTAAAAGCAGGAAGTGGTTTTCTTTTTTACATGATTTCTATGAAATTTTGAGAGAGTAATTTCGGTTTGTTTTGCAAGAATAATTCGTGCAAAGTCCGTGTAATCAAAATTCCTAAGCCGCTACGACATTAAAGGGAAACAGCATTTAGCAACGCTAGGAAAATATTATTTGGTTGATTTGGGTATGCGAAATGCCTTACTCGTTGCCTATACCGTGAGAGAACAAAAAACGTTAGCGAGAGAGCTTGCCCCATTTGCAAAAATATCAGATTTTAACGAAAGGCCGCTGCTTACAATGGATTATGAAACACCTTCACACAACGGTATAAAACAGTTAAATGTAATTGATTGGTTGTTGGACAATAAAGATTAGGGAAACAAATAAAATTAAATTGAGCTGAAATTAAGAAATAAGTCTTCTATAGCTAGTGCCCATTATGACCGTGTGGCATGGAGTCGACTTTCACTATAGAGAACTAGATAACAGTATAGCATTTTTAAGCTAATACGTAATATTACATATTGATTGTGCGTTTTATGTTATTATTGTTAAAGTAAATACGGTTTGTGAGGGGATAATGCAGATTTTATGACAACAATCACTAAAATATCTCTGAAAAGTAAAACAATCTCTATTCTTAAAAAACAAGGTTATCTTATAAATGATGAAGGTTTTATCCTCAAAGAAAACACGAGAGATGCTAAAAGAAATGTACATACTTTAGCTAGGACAGAACGAATATGCACAAGTAAGGA
>JAISEH010000105.1 GCA_031264205.1 Candidatus Margulisiibacteriota bacterium | reverse complement strand
CTGCGTACACGCTGAAAATCCCCTCGTACTTGAGCGTCCGCCCCAGATAATCCGGCGCATTGGCGTAAATTTCATTGGTCTGGGTCACAAAAAAATTTTCTTTTATTTCTATAATCTTATCCTCCGCGGCCAAAAGCAAACCGCCCAAAAGCAGCAGAGCAAACACCGCTCGCAGCCAGCCTCTGGCCTGCAGCCAGGCTAGTAGTCCGGCAAATAAAAACAAAAGAATATTTATGATAACCACGCTGGCGCCGGTCGGTGTCGCGTAAATATAAGAAACAATCAGGCCGAGCAAAAAGCAAAACATTGAAATCAAGGCCGCGTTCAAAGTGACTGTCTGAAATTTTTTGCAAACGCGCATGGCGGTCAACGCCGGAAAAACAAGCAGACTAGAGATCAGCAGCGCGCCCATCATACGCAGACCGAGCACTATGGTCACGGCCGTCAGACAGGCGAGGAGTGTATTGTAAAGCTCGGCTTTGACGCCAGCCGCGCGCGCAAAATTTTCGTCAAAAGTCACGGCAAAAATTTTCTGGTAAAAACAAACAAATAAAATCAGCACGGCCAAAGCCAGCCCGACACTCAAATACACATCGCTTTTGCTCATCGCCAAAATACTGCCAAAAAGATAATTGCAAACGTCCGTATTGAGGCCGGTCGTCAGCGAAATCACCGCCACGCCGATCGCCAGAGCGCCGGTCGAGATCAGCGCGATAGCCGCGTCACCTTTGATCTTGCTATTTTCGCTGAGCCGCAGGAGCAGTACCGCCGCCAGCAACACCACCGGCACGGACACCGCCAGCGGCGCGGCGTGGAAAGCGGAAGCAATAGCCAGCGCGCCAAAGCCGACATGCGACAGGCCGTCGCCGATCATGGAGTAACGTTTCAGTACGAGGCTGACGCCCAGCAGCGCGGCGCAGAGTGAAACTAGCAGACCGACGATCAGCGCGCGGACTATAAAAACATAAGAGAACATTTCCGTGAAAAAATCAAACATGTTTTTTCTCCAGCCATTTTTTATAATTTTCGGCCGTGCCGAAAAATTTTTGTTTGTTCTGCAAATGCAAAACATGCGAGGCCTGCCGCAGCGCGCCTTGCAAATCGTGCGACACCATAATAATAGTCAATCCGGCTTTGCGCAGTTTTTTGAGCAGAGCGTAGACATTTTGCGCGGCGGACGGGTCGAGCCCGGACAGCGGCTCGTCAAGGATGAGCAGTTTTCGTGCGGCGCACAAAGCTCTGGCCAGGAGCGTCCGCCGCTGCTGGCCGCCGGATAATTCGCGGAAACAACGGCCGCGCAGACGTTCCAAGCCCAAAAGTTCAAGGTTGGTCTGCGCGGCCTCTTTATCCGCCATGGAGTAAAAAGGCCGCCAGCCCAATCTGCCGATGCGGCCGGACAAAACTACTTCCTGCACACTGGCCGGAAAATCTTTTTGCGCGGCCGTCTGTTGCGGCAAATAACCGATGTCCGTTCCATGCCAATCTGCGGCATAAACAATTTTTCCGGCACATGGAGTTTTTAAGCCCAGCAGTCCCTGTAGCAGCGTGCTTTTGCCGGAGCCGTTCTCGCCGACAATGCACAAATAATCTCCGGCCGCGACGGAAAAATTCAAGCCGCTGACCGCCACATTGCCGTCATAAGCCCAGGCCGCATTTTGACAGGACAAAAGCATCAGTACAGAGCCTCTTTTAAAACAGTCAGATTTTGACGCAGAAAATCTGTGTAAGCCAAACCGCGCTGAAAATCGCTGCGGGTTAGATTATGCGCGGCGTGCAACTGCCGCACCTGTGCGCCGGTGGCTTCGGCTATCGTTTTGGCCATTTTTTGATTGGACAATTCGATGTGGAACACCACCGGAATTTTTTCCTGCCGCGTCTTGTCGATCAAAAAACGAATAGTCGCCGGACTGGCTTCGGTTTCGGTAGAACAGCCCGGAAAAGCCGCGAAATAATTCAGGCCATAAGCGTCAGCAAAATAACGAAAAGGGAAACGATCGCCGAAAATCAAGGTTTTCCTTTGGGCGCCGCCGAGCAAAGCGCGGAAATCCGCGTCCAGTTTGTCCAGCTCCGCCGTATAATTCTGGGCATTTTGCCGGTAAACAGCGGCGTTCGGCGTGTCCACCGCGCAGAGTGTGTCGGCGATTTTTTGTACGATCAATTTGGCATTGCGCGGCGAAGTCCAAACATGCTCATCATAGGCCGGCTCATCCTCGTGTTCGTGCTCGTGTTCCTCTTCTTCATCCTGCATACCCTCGACCAGCTCTTCCTCCACAGCCGGCACGCAGTCCAGCAGCGCGATGATTTTCATCTGGCTGGTGTCCAGCGACGCCAAAATCTTTTTGACCCACTCGTCGGATTCACCGCCGGTATAAATAAAAACAGAGCTGTTTTTTATTTTGAGAATATCCTGCGGCGATGGTTCATAAGAATGGCTTTCCGCGCCGGGCTTCAAAAGCATTGTGATATTAGCCCGACCGCCGGTGATCTGCCGCGCAAAATCGTACTGCGGAAAAATAGTCGTCACTATGTTTATTTTGCCGTCGGGTTTGGCGGCTGGATTTGGCGCACAGCCAATTAACGCCGCGGTAAAAACCAGCGCGGCCAGAAACAATAATTTTTTCATGAGAAATAAACCTCCTGCTTAAAATTTTTTAGTCAGGAGTTTTCAATTATTCAGGCGTACCTTTAAACTAACCGGCGTGGCGTTAGACAAGGCGCCGGCGTGTGGTTTATTTAAGACAATAATCGCCACCGGAAAAAACAAAATTGCCAGGGCCGGCGCGCTGGAAACAAACAATTTTAGATTTAAGTTCTGCGCGACCTGTGTAACCAAACAGACCATACAGCCGCTGTGCGCGCCGTCTTGAGTGTGTCGGTGTCCGAAATGCGCGATCGCGTAAACGCTCAAAAATAAATTTACCGCGACGAACGAAAAGATCAGGAACAACGCCAATCCGCGCCCCCAAGCACGGCGATTTTCCAAATAGTCTGCGGACAATACTGGCATGAGTTTATTCTACACCATATACCGCTCAACTTGCCAAACCGCAAACCGCTCGGATAAAATGAATAAATGGATTTTAAAAAAATCGAAGAACTCATAAAACTCGTCGAGCAGTCGGACATCAACGGTCTGGCGGTCGAAGAAAACGATTTTAAAATTGAGATACAAAAAAATAATGAAGTGTTTACCGCGGCGCCGAGTAGCGCAGTTGCTACGCTGACCAAAACAATAGAATCTCCCGTCCCGGAACTCCAGCCTGCCGCCGGTTTGCAGGAAATCAAATCGCCAATGACCGGCACTTTTTACCAAGCGGCCTCGCCGGACAATCCACCGCTGATCAGCGTCGGCGCGGCAGTGGCCAAAGGCCAGCCCGTCTGCGTCATCGAAGCCATGAAAACCTTTAACGAAATCGAGGCGGACCTCGACGGCACTGTCGAAAAAATTCTGGTCGCCAACGCGCAACTGGTAGAAGCCGGACAGCCGTTGTTTTTGGTCCGGGTTTAAACCTTGTCTAAACTTTCGTTGCTCAACCAAGAATGGATACGGCCGACCAAACAGTCCGCGTTGGGTGTCCGCGCCGAAGTGGTCACCGCGGTTTTACGCAATCGGAAAATCAACGCGCCGGCGGAGGTGCAAACTTTTCTCAATCCTTCGCTGCAAGACCTCGCGCCGCTGGAACAAATACCCAATATCGCCGCAGCCGCGGCTTATTTGCTGCAAAATCTGCATAAAAAAATCACCATTTACGGCGATTACGATGTCGATGGCGTGACCGGCACGGCGCTGCTTTACAATGCCCTGCAAAAACTCGGCGCGGCCACACTGGACTACTATATACCGCATCGTTTCTCTGAGGGTTACGGTCTGAACAAAGCCGCCATGCAAAAAATTCAGGAAAACGGCACGGAAATAATTGTGACCGTGGACTGCGGCATCAGTAATTACGAGGAGATC
>JAISEH010000030.1 GCA_031264205.1 Candidatus Margulisiibacteriota bacterium | reverse complement strand
CACGTTTTCCGCTTCTTGATTGTGTCGCAAAACTTCCGGGTGCTGATAAAATTTGGCGTACAAAAATTTACGCAGCTCGGTGATTTTTTCCGCCAGAGCCGGACTGAAGCCGACTAACTCGGTCTCGGCCTGATAAACATCCTGCAGAGTTTTCACGCCGCGCGCGGCCAGACGCCGCTCGGTCTCAAAAGCAATATCGTTGATCAGCAGGCCGATCAGCGCGCGGATATTTAGATCGACCAGAGAGCGGTCTGAGATTTGCGGATTTTCTTTTTTATTCTGGGCGCTAAGCTCTGCCCAGAGGCTGACCTGTTGTAAATCCTGCAAAGTCAATAAACCGGAAGCAATCGCGTCATCGATGTCGTGGCTATTGTAAGCGGTCTCGTCGGCCAGATTGACCAGCTGCGCTTCCAGCGACGGCGCTTGCTCGCGCGGCGCGCCGCTATCGTCATAGGGACTGCGGTGTTTGATCAGGCCGTCAAGCACTTCGTAAGATAAATTCAAGCCGTCAAACGCCGGATATTTTTTCTCGATGCTTTCCACGATTTTCCGGCTCTGGCGATTGTGCTCAAAACCGCCGAAATCCCGCAGCAATTCGTTCAACGCGTGCTCGCCGGTGTGACCAAAAGGCGTATGACCGAGATCATGCGCCAGCGCGATGGTTTCCGCGAGGTCTTCATTCAAGCCCAACATGCGCGCCAGGTCGCGGGAGATCTGCGTCACTTCCAGCGAATGTGTGAGCCGCGTGCGATAATGGTCGCCCGGCTGCGTGGTCACGAAAACCTGCGTCTTGTGCTTGAGCCGGCGGAAAGCACGGCAATGGATCACGCGGTCGCGGTCGCGCTGAAACTCAGTGCGATGCTCCGGCGGCGGCTCGGCATAAACCCGTCCGCGCGACTGACTGCTCCGCGCCGCGTATTCAGCCAAAAAATGCGCTTCTCTTTGTTCCAGTTCTTTTTTTGTCAGCATTATTGCGCGCTGCCCATCTCCCGTCCGGTGGTGGTGATCTTTTTCATGATCTGCAAAACTTTAGCGTTGGCGTCGTATTTCTTGGAAATGTCCGGCATGGCCACCAGCTCCTCGGACATGTCGACATTGGAGCCTTCAAAATAATACTGCCGGACGCGCGGAGTTTCCAAATTGATAAACGCGCCTTCGTTGTCCGGCGCTTCAAAAAAAGAGCCGTTGACAGTCCGCAGAGTAACGGACTGATCAATTTCTCCGACCGCCAGCCGGTCAAGCATTTCGCCGTCCCGAAAAATCAAACCGGTTTCGGAAATCTGCAAATTGAGGGAATCGTTCATGTTCAGTTGAATAGTACTGCCGCCCGCGGACAGCACCGGATAACGGCCGGCCAGCGAGACCAGCTCTCCTTCGCTGCTTATGGTAAAACGGCCGTCGCGTGTAAACAGGTCGCCCTGCGGCGTGCGCACCGAAAAAAAGCCCGGACCGTCGATCGCCACATGCAGAGGATCACCGCTAAAAGTCATCGCGCCGACTTTGAAAAAGAGCGCGGATTCTTCCGTGACCAGATTGCCGTTTTTATCCAGACGCGTAACAACCTGGACCGCGCGGTAACCCGGTGTATTCACATTGACGACATTGTTCATCAGCGCGCCATATTGTTTTTCGTAAGTGTCCAGCGCGTCGGTCGTCGACTTATTGGCCGCGGCCAGCAGACAGCTCGCGGCGAAAACAGCAATTAAGATTTTAGGCGGCTTATTCATCGTCCATTTCCTTAACGCGCTTGTAGAGTCTTTCGCGTTTCGACGCCATCTGATCCAGACGGAAAATAAACGCCAAAACTTCGGCGATCAAAGTATACAGCTCCGGCGGCACTTCTGTACTGACCTCCAGCTTGAGCAAAAGATCGGCCAGACCTTTGTCCTCGTAAAAAGGGATTTTGTGGTCTTCGGCGATCCGCAAAATATCTTCGGCAAACTCGCCACGGCCGGCCGCTAAAATCACCGGCGCCGCGTCATGCTCCACATCGTAGCGTATGGCGATCGCCGAACGCTCACCGGCCTCTTTGTTTTCCAGCTCCAGCGTGGTCTTCTTGATTTTCTGGCGATGTCTCGCTTCTTTTTCTTCTATTTCCCGGCGGTTCGGCATCTCTATACCTCGGTCTGCACGCGTGTCAGATTATTGAAATCCAGCGTCGGGATCAAAAACTTTTTCACATCGAGATTACGTTTGACCACGCGCACTGTTTTTGTTTTGTAATTGAAAGTCTCCATTTTTTTGCGCAGCTCGTCAACATTGGCGTTGATGAGTTTGCGGATCTCCTCGCTGTTGGTGTTAAATTTAAAATCCAGATTGTCGTCCTCCACTTCCACTTCGGCGGAAATCTCGCCCAGCGTTTCAGACTCCGTTTTCAAAACCAATTTGGTACGGCGCGGATTGATCTTGCGGTATTTTGCTTTTTTGTCTTTTTCCAGTAGCAGCTCGATAGTCTGCGGCGGATTGCCCATGCTGTTGGGGATCTGCCAGTAGGCAAATCTTTCGCTCTGCGCCTGATCCTCGCGGCCGTCCGGTCTGGAGAGTATCGCCTGCACGATCAGATTTTGCGAAATATCTTTGGCCGCTTTGCCGAGCTGTCCCAGCGCGGACAGCAGACTATTGGCCGTGGGCGTTTTTTCCGGCATGGCGTCCGCCACTTGTTTGGACACACCGCTGATCAGCGCCCGTACCGCGCGCATATTGGTCAGGACTTCCGCGTTATTGAAAAAACCCGAGCCTTTTTGAATTTTGTCCTTAAAATCTTTGGGCAACAGGCTCACAAAGCCGTCCATCGACGCCAGCATCGCGGCCAGTTGATTGGACAGCTGCGGCGAGAGCAAACCACCGGCTGAGGACAAAGCGCCGCGCGCCTGCGTGGAAGCCGCGAGCAGCTCCAGCAATTGTTTGCCCAGCTCGGGATTTTGCTCCAAAAAAACCGCCAGACTTTGCGCGCCGGCCCGGGAATTTAAACCTTTGGTGATCATCAAAATCGCCGCTTGCTCGGTCGAAGCGGTTTTGGGCAGGCCGCCCAGCAAAGTTTCCAGTGTGTCAAAATTTTCCGCGCTCAACTCCAGCCCGTACATCAACATCTTGGTCGCGCGCGAGCGGTTTTCCTGGCTGGGACGAATGCCCAGCTGCAGCAATTGATTGACAATATCGCGCGGTGTCATGCGCCTGGCGATCGTCGGAAAAGGTTTTAGGGCTTGCTGTTGTTTGACGTCCTCGACCGCGGCGCTGTCCAGCGCTTTTTGCACGCGCTGCGAGCCTTTGATACCGCCAGTTTGCGCGACATCGCCGGAGCGATTGACCTGCTGCTGGGTCAAAGCATTGTTCACATTTTTGTTATAGGCGCTGACTTCGGACATAACTCCCCCTATGGTATATCACTAATTATACCATAATCGCCGCCTATATAGCGTATACGAAACATTTTTCGGCGCAATTATTCCGGCGCGGACAGAGCCGGCACTCTTCCCAGATCTTTTGCGGCAGCAATTCTTTGACCGACGGCTTGAATTTATTTTTGGTGAAAAATTCCGGCGCGTAAGTCAGCGCAAAAACTTTGGGCACACCCAGAGCTTTGGCTTCGGCCAAACAGCGCTTGATCAGCTTGGCGCCGAGGCCGCGTCCGGTGTGCTCCTCCGCCACCGCCAGAGATTTGATCTCCGAGAGCCGGTCGGTATATAGATGCAGCGCGGCGCAGCCAATGACTTTTTTACCGGCCGTCTCCACCGCGACAAAAAAATCCCGCAGATTTTGAATGACCGCATCCTCACTGCGCGGCAGCATCAGCTCTTTTTTGGCGTAAAAATTGACCAGCGTCAAAATGCCGGCTGTGTCTTTGATCGTCGCTTTGCGCACCGTGATCTTGTTCATGAAAATATCTTAACATGAACGCTTGCGGAAATAGAAAAAACTTATACCACTTTGATTATATAGATCACCGTATAATAAGCTGGCAATGTGGCGACGCTGAACGCCGTGCCTGATCCAGCGTTGGCTGTCGAACCACTGATACTGCCGCCGGTAATGCTGCCGCTGATCGTATGTGAATGTGAGCCGCCTTCAGGAATAGTTACACTAACATCATGGGAATGTGTCCCGCTATTATCACCAGTATAACCTGTGATGTCATGTGAGTGCGTGGCGTCAATATTAAAATGCGGATTGTCATAATCGCGATCAGCCGTACCACAGCCACCGCTCCCTACTACAGTAGCCATACCACTGGCGGTCATCCCGTTTTCACCCATATATAAATCAGCAGTCAAAGTTTTGCTTGTGTTACTGGTCGAGCCGGAAATGTCGGAATGTTTATGTCCGCCGCCACCGGAGATTGTTGTGCCTGTGCCAGAATGCCCATGTCCTCCGCTCGTGGGTATCGAGAGACCGCTCGTGGACAGCCCGCCCAAAGATAATCCTGTCGCTCCGTGATTGTGTGAGGGTAAATTGGCTGTTTGCAAAGTTACGCTCCGGCTGTCCGCGCCGCCGCCGGTAGTAAAATCAGAACTCGATCCGCCGCGCAGAAATCTATTCGTCAGATCCGGCACATTATTCGGATCGGCATCATGATTGGTTTTGTCGCAAACTTTCCAGATAGTTTTAAATTTCGCGCTGGTCGCGCTCCACGCCGTAGAACTGAAAGTCAAGATCGCGCCTTTCGGGAAAAACGTTAAATCCGTGATGTCCGTCGCCACCAAACGTTCGCCACTTTTGATCTCTGTATGTAATATTCTTGTCATAAACATACCCCCCTTTTTCAAACCATGGTTAATAAATTATAGCTTATACAACTATAGTTGTCAACCAGTAGAATCAAATTTTAAGGAGTTTATAATTATGAGAGACAATTTGCTGGCACAGCGTATCGGCGGCACAATCCGCACGCTTAGACAGGCGCAAAAGAAATCTCTGGAAGAAACTGCTTTTGAAGCGAATATCAGCTATTTTTATTTGTCCCAGATCGAGCACGGACAGCGCAATATGACAATTAAGACTCTTTACCAGATCGCCTCTGCGCTGGGTGTAAAACCGTTCTCGCTGTTGCCCGAAAGCCGCATCAGCAACGAGCCGCAAAAGAAAACCAATATCTTAAAAACTTTAAAGCAATTGACGGCGCAGATCAAAGAACTCTAGCCGGACAGTTAATTGTGCTAAAATTCCCACATGTCCCGCATCGAACTGCTCGACCAAAATCTCATCAATCAGATCGCCGCCGGAGAAGTCATCGAGCGACCGGTGTCGGTGGTCAAAGAGCTGGTGGAAAACGCGCTTGACGCCGGAGCCACGCGCGTCACGATCGAGATCGCCGACGGCGGCAAACAGTTCATCAAAGTCAGCGACAACGGCTGCGGCCTGGATGAGGAAGATCTGGCCAAATGTGTGGTGCGGCACGCCACCAGCAAGATCAAAACGCCGGAAGATTTATTTCGCATCACGACTATGGGTTTTCGCGGTGAAGCGCTGCCGTCCATCGCCTCGGTGTCCAATATGCAGATCATCTCCAAACCGCGGGGCAGCGCTCAACCGCATGCCTGCTGTCTGCATTTGCAGGGCAGCGCCGTCGACCGCGTCGAAAAAGTTTCCGCGCCGGAAGGCACGACCGTAATAGTGGAAGACCTTTTTGCCAGCGTGCCGGCCCGGCTGAAGTTTTTGAAAAGCGCGGAAACCGAGAAAAGCCATATCCGCGATTATCTGGGCAAGCTCATGCTGTCGCGCGCGGACGTGGCGTATACTTTTGTCAGCGACGGAGAAACCGCGCTGGCCACGCAGGGCGGCCAGACTATTGACCCGGACCTTGCTTTGCGCAACGCGATCGGCGCGGTGTACGGCTCGCGCGCGGCCAAAAGTCTGCGCAAAGTAAATCTGACCCTGCAGGATTTCGCGGTGAGCGGCTATGTGTCTGATCCGGCCGTGGTCACCGGTTCGCGCAGCGGACAGGCTTTTTTTGTAAACAACCGCTACATCGTCTCGCCTCTGCTGAATAAAGCCGTGGATGCGGCCGTGTCCGATCTGGTGTACGGCGGCAAATATCCTTACGCGGTCTTGTTTATCCGGATCGCCTATGAGCAGGTCGACGTCAATGTGCATCCCGCCAAACGTGAAGTGCGTTTCGCGGAAAGCAACAAAGTTTTTGAAACGGTGCGCGCGGCGGTGCGTCAGGCCTATCACTCGAGCTTAACAAACGACGCCAGCCATGACGTTGTGCAAGAGCCTCCAGGCCACGCAGCGACCGCTGTGCTCAGTTTAGACACGCAATTCGCCGCGCCGGAATTAAATCTGCGGTACGCCCCTCCACTAGCCGCCAGCTTACCTGAATATGACAATGCATACACAATGTCAACACAGCCTCCAGAGGCGGTTTTTCCAGCCAGCAACGCGCATCCTCTGCGCATACTCGGCCAGGCCAATCGTTTGTTTATCATCGCGCTCGACGGCGAAGATCTGCTGCTCATCGATCAGCACGCCGCGCATGAGCGGGTGATCTATGAGCGTCTGAAAACCGCCGAACGCAAGCGTGACAAGCAGCTCCTGCTCGTCCCGCAAAATATCGAATTGGGGCAAAATCTAAACAAAGTGTTGCAAGAAAACGCCGAAACTTTGCGGCAATTTGGCTTTGAATGGCAGGATTTTGACGGCACGATATTGCTGCGCGCTATACCACTCGTCGAGCTTAAAAATCCCGTCGAGCACTTGTTCCGCGTAACGCTGGAAGATGTGAGCGAAGCCGCTGGCGGGCGCAGTCTGCCGGAACGCGAAGATTATTTGCTTTATACAATGGCCTGCAAAGCCGCGGTCAAAGACGGCGACATTTTGACCATGATGGAGATGCAAAAACTCGTCGCCGATCTTCTGGCATTACCAAATCATCAAACCTGTCCGCACGGCCGGCCGACAATCACTTATCTGGGGCGCGATGAATTAGCCCGCAGATTCAAAAGATAAGACAGAAAAAATTACGGAATTATACCGCAGCTCTGATACGTAAAATTTCATCAACATAAGACTGCGCGTGCGCGTCCAGCTGCTCATTGGCACGGCGAACATCGCCAGTGCCGCGCAGATACGAGGCGAGACCTAATTCCAGCTGCCGTGAATTGCCGGCCCACTCGTCAAGTTTTTGGCGGAAATAATAAATAGTGCCACGAACATTCTGGTCAATATCGTTGGGATTGGAAATGCCAAGTTCGCCGTAATTTACGGGCATGATCTGCCCCAAACCCACCGCGCCGCTCGAGGACACAGCCAGAGGATCAAAACGCGACTCACGCGCCATCAAAGCCAGCGCCAGACGCGGATCAAGATTTTTTTCGCGGCTGTATAGATTGATCGACATCTTGATCTTGTCCACTTCCGCCTGTGAGAGATTGGCGTTGTATTTGCGGATCAGCGCGTCCATACGGTCATAGCCCACAAATTGATAAACAAAAGAAGAATAATCCGGAGCCGGCTGATCGGCGGCTGGCGGCGGCACAATCGGCTGAGCGGTAGCCACGCTGGACGACGTAACCGGCTGCGCTGGCAAAGAACTGGTCGCGTCGGGGTGCGTGGATATTGTGGTGTTGCGCATGGGATCGTCCGGCCGAAACAGCCGAAAATCCATTGTTACAAAGAAGCAAACGA
>JAISEH010000021.1 GCA_031264205.1 Candidatus Margulisiibacteriota bacterium | reverse complement strand
ATATCCGGCGCTGCTCAAGGAAATTTACGATCCTCCGCTCGTGCTTTACAAAAAAGGCACGCTCAATCTGGCTGACCACCGCGGAACGGCCGTGGTAGGCACGCGGCATCCTGATAATTACGGACTTAAAAGCACGGCGGAAATCGTCCGCGCGCTATCCGGCCAGACCATAGTCAGTGGCCTGGCGCTGGGCATAGACACGGCGGCGCATCAGGCGGCGCTGGAAACGAACTCACCGACAATCGCGGTGCTCGGCACGCCCGTGAATAAATGTTTCCCTGCCAGTAATTACAAACTTTACGAGCGGCTCTGCGCCGAGCACGCCGTGCTGTCCGAATATCCGCCGGACGCGCCTTACGCCAAATGGAGTTTTCCGCGACGCAATAGAATAATCACCGGCCTGAGCCGCGCGACTATAGTCATCGAGGGACAGCTCACCAGCGGCGCGCTGATCTCTGGCAAGATCGCTCTGGAACAAAACCGCGAAGTTTACGCGCTGCCCGGTCAGCTCGGCAATCCGCTCGCCGCAGGGACGAACTGGCTGATCGCGCAGGGCGCCAAGCCGATCTACGATCTGGAAATATTGCGGAGGGATATTTGCGGTGAGCAGCTGCCGCTCGATTTTCCCAAACCAACTTACACTCTAACCGCCGATGAAACCAAAATTTACGAGCGTCTGCCGGCGGACGGCACACTCGCGCTGGACACCTTGCTGGAAAATTTCGATCTGGCTTTTTTGAGCAAGACTTTGCTGCAAATGGAAATAAAAGGCATGATCAGCATTTTGCCCGGCAAACAAATCATGCGCATATAAGCGCCCGCCAAATTTTGGACATAAATAAAAAAGCCCCGCCCCGAACGGAGCGAGGCGCTAAAAAGAGAATTACTTGTTGACCAAGTCCTTAAACTCTTTGCCGACGACGAAACGCACAATTTTGCGCGCGGCAATCTTGATCTCCTTGCCGGTTTGCGGATTGCGTCCAGTGCGGGCTTTGCGGGCGGCTCTTTTCCAGGTGCCGAACCCAACCAACTGCACAGGCTTGCCGGTCTTGACCGATTTCTTGATCGCGTCCAGCAAAGCGTCGAGCGCGTCTTTGGCCTTGGTTTTCGGCAAATCAGCGGCTTTGGCGATCACGTCGATTAGTTCTTGTTTATTCATTTTGAAACTCACCTCCCCTGCGGTTCCTAACTGTCAAAACATTATACGCAAACGTTTTTTGAGAAGTCAATCAAGACGCGGCCGCGCGCGAAATAATTTTGCTTGACAAAAAATAAAAATGCTAAAATCTTTTTTATGCACACGCTTCTTTATGGTCCGGCTGGCTGTGGCAAAACAACGCGGCTCTGCGCGGAATATGTCGCTTTGAAAAAAGAAAATCCGCTGCGCCGCGATGTTTATTTTCTCGTGCCGACAGAGGAGCACGCGGAGCGGATCAAAGACCTGATTTTAGAAAAACTCGCCGGCAATTGTCTGGCCGCCGGTAATATTCAAACTCTCGACAGTTTTATTTATCAGGGCGATCATATTTCCGAGCTAAAAAAACAATTGTTGCTGCAAAAAATCTGCGCCAGTCTGGATTTGCGCAAATATTTCAAGCCGGAACCCGACAATGCTTTGCCGGCCAGTCCGGATTTTTTTGCGGCGCTGTCCGGGCTGATCAGCGAGCTAAAAACTTACCGCGTATTTGGGGAAAATTTTCTGGACAGGCTGCCCAATCAAGACAAAAAAGTCGAGCTGAAAAAAATATTTGCCGCGTATCAAGCGGAACTAAGCGCGCAAAAACTACTGGACAAGGAAGATTCCGCCCAAAATTTCCAGCCGCCAGACCGCAACGCTATTATTTTTATCGACGGCTTTACAGAATTTACGCCACTGCAATTTGAGATCATTCAGCAGCTCAGCACGGATGAGCGGCGGCTTGTCGTCACTCTGCCGCTCGGCGCGCCGGACAATAAATTATTTATGCCGGCGCAAAAAACCGCGGCCAAATTTAAAGCACTGGGTTTTCAAACCACCGCGCTGGAAAAATCCTGGCGCAGTCCGGACAAAATCTTGCAGGCGCTGGCTTTGCACTGGGGCGAAAAACTTCCACCCGCCAAGAACACCGCCAGTCTGCCGGATTGCGCCAGCGTCAAAATTTTAGCCGCCGGTAATCGCTTGCAGGAAATCGAAGCGATCGCCCGTGAAATTTTGGCGCAAAAAAAAGAAGCGCAGGCGAAACAAACACCATTTCATTGGTCGGACATAGCTTTGATTTTCCGGCGCATCGGCAATTATCAATTTCTCGTCAACGAAGTTTTTCAGCGTTACGGCATTCCGGTGGAAATCCACGAAGGCATCAATTTGCGCAATCAATTTATCGAATGGCTGCTATCTTTGCGCGAGGCGCTGACCGGAGAACAAGACGAAAATTCTGACGCCAGTGTGAATAGCGAAACTTTGCTGGCGCTGCTCAAATCCGCTTACGCCAGATACGACCGGCAGCCGCTCGACCCGGAAGCGGTGACCGCGCTGGAAACCGCTTTGTCTTTTCAGCCGACAGTCAAAGAAATCCTCGCGGTCTGCGATCAGCGGCTGGCCAATTATTTGTCAAAAGTTTTTGCGCTGTCCGCCAAACTGCGTGCCGCGCAAAATTTTGGCCAGATAAAAGAAATTCTGGAAGAGTTTTACAAATTCAACGCCTGCCGCGCCGCGCTGGAAGCTGACCTCAAAATCCCGGAACTCGAAACCGGTGTCACGCATGTCAATCGCGCTTACAGCAGGCTGCTGGAAATACTCGACGAGCTGCAAGAAATACAACCGTCCTGGCTCACGGCTGATGAACTCTGGCCGAGGCTGCTGTATTCTTTGCAAGAGCTGACAGCCGCGCGCAAACGCAACGGCGAGCAAGTGCAGGTCTACGACGCGCCGAGTGCCCGGCAAAAAGACTACAAAATAGTTTTCCTGGCTGACCTGACCAGCAATAGTTTTCCGGCTAGAGCCGCCGAATCCGCGCTGCTCAAAGATTACGAAAAAGCGGAGCTTGGCCACGCCGAATTAAAACTAATCGGCGACAAAATTTTGAACGAGAATTTATTTTTTTACCAAATGCTCACGCGCGCGCAGGAAAAATTGTATCTGTCCTACGCAGACCGCGAAGCCAGCGGCGGCGCGCTCAAACCCTCGCATTTCCTGGCCGAGCTACAAAATTTCACCGCGCAAAAATTCGGCCAAAAAATAGCCCGTGTGTATTACACATACGCGCAGTTGCTCGGCGCGGCGGAGCCGCTGTGCCGCAGTGAGTACGAACGGCTGTATATTTACCGCGCTTACTGGGAAAAATGGCAGGCGGCGCGCGCGAATTTGAGTCTGGCGGATATTCCGGAAAATCAAAGAGAAACGGATCTGCGTTTTTTGACGGAAGTCGTGCGGCGTAAAAATGATCCCAAAAATCTGCGGCAGGCCGCGGAACATACCGCTCAAGAACTGCAAAAATTAAAAAAATTCTCCGCCAAAGGTCTGGAAACTTTTTCACGTTGCGCGTTCCGTTATTTTTGTGAACAGGTTTTAAATTTGCAAAGATATCAGCCAGCAAGTTTTTACGCCGCGGATTATCCGGCAATCTTGGGCACGATCCAGCATGCAACACTGGCGGCATACTACGATCCCGCCAATCAACGGCGGCCGCTGGCCGAAATTTACCAGCGGCTTTATCCGCCGCGAAAATTTCAAGAACAATTTCCCCATATGCCGCGCCGTCAGGCGGAATTGGAATACCAAAAAACTCTGGCTGTTTTAAAAAATTTCGTCGAGCTGGACGAAATCCTGCAAAAAGAACGGCGCGCGGTGGCTTTGCATTGTGAGTACGAATTTCGGCAAGACCCGAAAACCGGCGCAGACCGGCGTTATCCCATCGACGGCAATTTTATTTCCGGAGTCATTGACCGCATCGATAAAATCGGCGAAAACTTTTTCCTGGTCCTGGATTACAAAACCGGCGCGCTGCCGCAAATTTCCGCCAAAAGCCTTGACCAAAAAATTCTGCCGCAGGCCTGGCTTTACGCGCTGCTGTATCAGAGTGTGACCGGACTGCAGTCCGCCGGCGCGGAATACGTGCGGCTCAAAAACAATGAACGCCGGGGAATTTATCTCAAAGATCCGAATGTTTTTTCCAAAGGAATTTCCGCCGCGGAAATAACTAATTTGTTTGAGAAAACTCAAAACCTGATCCGCGAATATTTTGCCGCCCTGCAAAGCGGAAATTTTTACCAAAATCACGACAAAACGTTTTGCCGCAAATGTCCGGCGGAAGAAGTCTGTCGCAAAAAACAAACCAAAATTAGATTTGGAGTGTGAGATGGCCGAGCTGACCGAAAAACAAAAAGAAATCGCCGCGCTGCGCGGTGAAAATATCAGCATCAACGCCAACGCCGGCGCAGGTAAAACCTTTACGTTGATCGAGCGCATCACCACTCTGCTCGCCGCCGGAACTCCGGCCGGCAGAATTTTGGCCGTGACTTTTACTGACAAGGCGGCGCAGGAACTCAAGACCAAACTCCTCGCGCAGGCCCGAGAAAAAGATCTGCCCTACTGGGAAATCGAAGGCGCCTATATAGGCACATTTCACAGCATCTGCGGACGGATATTGCGCGAGAATTGTTTTCAGGCCGGACTGCCGCCGAATTTTGAAACGCTGCCTGAAATACCCGCCGAGCTTTTGCTGGAGGAAACGCTCGAAAACTGTCTGGAAGAAAAATTAGCGGCCGGCAGCGCGACGCTGGATAAATTGCTGGAAGCTTATTCCCGTCAGGACCTGGTCGAATGTTGTGTGAAAATCCTCGCTGCGCTGCGTGCTTACGGACTGCCGGCGAACAAACTCTGCACAAAAACCGCGGCGCAAATCCAAGCCAAAATTTTAGAAATCAATGACCGGCATTTGCAACAAATTTACGCCAAAATCCAGGAGCTTTGCCGCGCGCTGTCCGCTCAGCCGAGCACGGAAAAATTCACCGCGATGCGTGACGCCACAGCTCAGCTGGGAGCCAAAAAATATTCTCTGGAAAATCTGCGCGCCATCAGGGAAAATATCGATCTGCGCAGCGGCGGCAAAGACGCGGCCGGTGACAAAGCCACACTTAAAGCCATAAAGCAACTTTGCGAAAACAATTATGATTTTATTTATTTTGTTGAAACCCAAGAAGCCGTTTTTGCTGAACTGACCGTCTGCTTGAGCGAATTGCTGGCGGAAATTCAAGCCGCTTACAATCACCGCAAAAATCAAAAAAACTTGCTGGATTTTGACGATTTACAGGAACGCGCGTTGCGGTTACTGGAAAATCATGCGGAATTAGCCAAACATTATCAGGCTTTTTTCGCCGCCGCGCTGGTCGACGAATTTCAAGACACCAATGAAGCGCAGGACAGGTTGATCGCGCTCTTGGCCGGTACGCGCAAACTCTGCGTGGTCGGCGACTGGAAACAATCTATTTATCTTTTCCGTTACGCTGATCTGCGTTTGTTTCAAAAATACCGCGAGCGTTACGCCCAAGGCGCCGGGCGAAATATGGATTTGCAGGAAAATTTCCGCAGCGCCAAAGAAATTATCGATTTTACCAACGCGCTCTGTACGCCGCTATTTGCCGCTGACCCGGATACGCCGGATTATGAGCCGTTGATTTTCGGCAATACAGAGGAGCTAAAGAAACTTCAAGGCCGCGTAGAGATCGCCTTTGCGCCTGTGCCGGAAAAAACAGACGGCTCCGCGGCGGACGAATACAGCGCCGCGGAAAAAGCGCGGCAAAGCGAAGCCGCCTATATCGCGCGCAAAATTCAAGAGCTGCAAAAAGTCCGGCCGTTTTCCGATCAGAATAAATGCGCGCTGCTCCTGCCGTATTTTTCCCATATCAATATTTTTACCGACGCGTTCGACGTCGCCGGATTAAAATATGTCCTGGAAAGCGGCGGTAATTATTACAGCCGGGGTGAAGTCGTCGACACGCTGAATTTTTTGAGCACGCTGAACAATCCGGCTGATGATTTTCGTCTGGCCGCC
>JAISEH010000118.1 GCA_031264205.1 Candidatus Margulisiibacteriota bacterium | reverse complement strand
AAGTGTCTTTTGCCAATATTGTCAGTCCGCCCCGGGGCTTAAATTTTCTGGCCGGTGATAGTTTGGCCAGACTAGACCGGCAGGGCAAATACATCAAAATTTCCACCAAAAAAGGCACGCGTTTGGTCGTGCATTTGCGTATGACCGGACAGTTGTTCTTGGCCGCCAATTATCAGCCGGACAAACATGTGCATATTGTTATGGAATTTACCGGCACGCCGGAAAAACTTTATTACCGCGACATTCGTAAATTTGGCCGCTGGATCGTCGTGCCGCCGCGGAAAAATTTTGCGGATTATATCAACGCCGGCACGGACGCGCTGTCCATAAAATTGCCGGATTTTACCAGGCTCGTGCAAAAAAATAAAAACAAGGCGCTCAAGGTTTTTCTGCTCGACCAGACTATTCTGGCCGGCGTCGGAAATATTTACGCGGACGAAACGGCATTTAGATTAAAACTTGATCCGCATACTCCGGTCGGCAAAATTCCACCGCAGAAACTACTATCAGCGGTTGTCGCGGTTTTAAAACTGGGCATTAAAAACAAAGGCACTTCGGTTTCCGATTACATTACTTCGTCTGGCGCGCGCGGCAATTTTCAAAATCTGCTCAATGTCTACAAACAAAAAAACTGCCGTCGCTGCGGCGCGCCGATACAGCGAGTCCAACTGGCCGGCCGCACTACGCATATTTGCCCGCAGTGCCAGCCGAAATTTACGCTCTAGATTTGAGATTATGTTTCAGCGGCCGCAGTTTGGCCAAATATTTTGCTTTTAGCAAATTTAGGGCGGTGCAGGAATCTTCGGCGTACCGGCTCAACAGGCTGAAATGATCCTGCGGCAGCACGTCGTCCGGCTTGAGCAGTTCATAGCTTCGCAGGCCAAAAGCTCTGGCTAACTTGGCCAGAGTTTGAGGCGAAACCCATTTGCGGCCGGTCTCGATCCCGCTGATAAAAGCCACGGAAGCGCCGACCTCTTCCGCTAATTTTTCTTGCGACCATTGGAAATGATTACGCTGGCGTTTGATATTCGTGCTCAAGATCTTCACCAAATCGTCTTCGCCCATAATACTCCTTTTAGCATTGTTATTATGCTGTTAGTTTGACAAACCTTCTAATAACTGATAGAATATTATAAATTCCATTGGCATATATACGGAATTTGACCAAAATAAAAAAAGGGGGCATTTCTATGACTATAGCAAGAGGCGAGCCGCTGCTGGCCAGCGATATACTGGATCTGACTTTTTTCCCGAGAGGCTCAATACTAATGATGGACGGGAGCTGGACAGACGGCCGCGGCAACTGGTACATCTGCGACGGGCGGGACACGCCTCACGGCAAGACGCCGAATTTGGCAGATAAATTTATCCGCGGCGGAGCATCGGCTGGCGGCACGGGAGGTGGATCGGCAACTTTGACCACAGCCAATCTGCCCAGCCATAATCATTCATTAAGCGGATTAACAATAAGTGGCGGCGGTGAACATTCGCACGGCGTCGGCACTTTAGCCGCCTCAAGTAGTTCGGCGACCCATTCACACGGCAATGGCACTTTGGCCGTGACAATAACTGGCGGAGCGCACGGGCATGCAATAACCGAACCAAATAGCGGAAAAGGGCATAGACATCCGGCCATGAGACAACATTACGGTGGAACAGGAAACTCTTGCTTGTCTGGTGGAGCTGATACCACTCCATACAATAATGACTGGTGGTTTTCTACCGGATACACCCCGACAGGCATTAGTATAGCAGATACTACTGGTTCACATGAGCATAGCGCCACTGTTTCAGGCTCCACCGCAACCGACGGCGCCGCTCATGGACATGGCATTACCGGCAGCACTGGAGCTGCAGGGGGTTCTCCTACAATCTCCGGCGGCACTATCGGCAATACCGGAAACGGCACGGCGTTCGATGTGACACCGGCGTATTACACGATGATCTACATTAAAAAAATGGCGTAAAACTTAGGACGACTTAAAATCGAACATGTGCCTCTGCGCAAAACCTGCGCTAAAAAAAGCAGGGCAATTTTACTTGCCCTGCCTGTTGTAATACAGCACGCGTTACCGCTTGATTAGCCAAAATATCTTTTCAGCAAACCAGTGAAACCGGCTCCGTGACGCGCTTCGTCTTTGGCCATTTCATGCACAGTGTCGTGGATCGCGTCATAATTGCGCTCTTTGGCACGCTTGGCCAGATCGAGTTTGCCGGCGCAGGCTCCAGTTTCCGCCTCGACGCGCAGTTCCAGATTTTTCTTTGTGCTGGCAGTGACGAGTTCGCCGAGCAGTTCCGCAAATTTCGCGGCATGTTCCGCTTCTTCGAGACCGTACCGCTTGTACGCTTCGGCGACTTCTGGGTAGCCCTCGCGCTCAGCCACGCGGCTCATCGCCAGATACATGCCGACCTCGGAGCACTCAGCGGTGAAATTGGCGCGCAGGTCCTCGAGTATGTCATTTTCCACGCCTTTGGCCACGCCGATCACATGCTCGCAAGCCCAGCCGCCGCCGTCTTTTTTCTCCGCAAATTTGGATTTGGGAGCTTTGCACTGCGGACAGCTTTCCGGAGGCTCATTTCCCGTGTGCACATAACCACAAACTGAACAAACAAACTTTTTCATAAACTTTCTCCTTTTTATTTTTTTTAATTATTAAGCCTTTTCAAATTGATCTTTGCCGACACCGCATTGCGGACATACCCAGTCATCCGGCAGGTCTTCAAAAGCCACGTTGTTGTTTTGCGCCGGATCATAAATATAGCCGCAAACTGTGCAAACATATTTTGCCATATACATCCCTCCTTTCTAGTTTTTACCAAATCTTCCAACCAAACGGCCAAAACCCTTAAATCCTTTTTTCTGTCCGCTGCATTTAGCGCAGACGCCGTAAAAAACTGTCCGGCGGTTGTCGACCGCAAATCCGTTCAGGCTCGGCTGGCCGGCCGGTGCGGCGCTTTCGACATCCATTATGCTGCCGCATTTAGTGCAGATCGCGTGTTGATGCGGCTCGACTATGCCGTCAAAACGCTCCTCATTGTTTACCACGCCGACCGAAGCCAGCAGGCCTTCTTCGCGGCAGACCTTGATATTGCGGTACACAGTCCCCAGCGAAATATCCGGTAGTTTCGGCTTGACCTGTTCGTAGATCCAGCGTGCACCCGGATGACATTTCGTCGAACGGACTGCTTCCAATACCGCTTCTCTCTTTTTACTGTAATTTCG
Organism: Candidatus Margulisiibacteriota bacterium; assembly: GCA_031264205.1. Lineage (GTDB taxonomy): Bacteria > Margulisbacteria > Termititenacia > Termititenacales > Termititenacaceae > Termititenax. The sequence continues at coordinate 1,076 of JAISEH010000118.1, read as the reverse complement.
CGCTTGGCTCATGCTTGACCTTTCTTAAAAACAAGAATGATTCTTATTTTTGATTTATATTACAGCCTAGTCTTAAACTTGTCAAGCCTCGAAAACTTTAGGAAAAATCTTTAGATTTTTAAATGTTTGGCGGTCAGCAGCAATCCTAGCGCGGTCTTGGCGTCGGTAATCTTGCCGTCTTGCAGTAAACGCAGCGCGTCAGCCCAAGGAGTTGGCTTTACTGTGATGCACTCGTCCTCATCGCCCGGCAGTTTTTGCGGAAAAATATTTTCAGCTAAATAATAATACATATATTCATTGCAGTAGCCTGGCAAAGAATATCCCTCAAAAAGCAGTGTAAGTTTTTCCGCGCCAAAGCCGGTTTCTTCGGCCAGCTCTCTTAACGCGGCAGCTTCCGGCTTCTCGCCGCCGTGGTCAACACTGCCGGCCGGTATTTCCAGCAGTTCGGACTGGATCGCGCTGCGGTACTGGCTGATGAGCAGGACTTCCTTTTTTTCATTGAGCGCGATTATAGCCACGCTGGGTTTATGATCGATGCGCGTCTGCGTGGTCTTTTGGCCATTGGGCAGAGTTATCGCGTCTTCATACAGATCGAAAATGCGGCAGGAGTAAACAGGTTTGGCCATATGTTGGATTATACTATATATATTAACCAGTGATTTTCTTGATAATCTCCGCGGCGGAATAATCGCTATCGATACTGACAACTTTGTGTCTGTTCGTTGAACCCTGAATCAGCGTGATATTGTTTTTGGGAATATTAAGTTTTTTGGCCAGAAAAATAATCAGTTCTTGATTAGCTTTATTATCCTGCGCCGGTGCGTTCAGTTTGATCTTTATTTTGCCGGCAAAATATCCGGCGAAACCGGTTTGTTTCGCGCCGGGCTGTACATATATAGGAAATTTAGCGATAGTCATTTTTCCACCATCGCAAAAGGTCTTGCCGCGCTAAAATCTGGCGCCAAAATATCCTGACTGGACAGCTCTTGCGTCCAGACATTCTCCAGCCCGAGAGCCGCGGCGTATTCCACGACTTCAGTATATTCGTCGGCGGACAAACGGCGATTGAGCGCGGG
>JAISEH010000113.1 GCA_031264205.1 Candidatus Margulisiibacteriota bacterium | reverse complement strand
GCTAAAAAACGCCGAGCAAAAATTGCGCGGGAAAAATTTGGATCTGATCGTTGCCAATGATATTTCCGCGCTGGGCGGCGCGGAAGCGACGGTGATTTTGCTGGATAAAAACGGCTCTGCGGAAACTCTGGAAAAATTGCCGAAAACGCAAATCGCGGAAAAAATTATCGAGCGAGTTGCGGCCGCTGTCGCGCATGACTAAATTTGCGGAAATATACATCAATAAAAAGATCTACACTTATTCCGTGACGGAAGAGACCAAGGTCGGCTGTGCGGTAGAAGCGACCCTGCGCGGCAAACCCTATACCGGCTATGTCTTGCGTTTTGTTGAACAGCCGGAATTCAAAACTCTTCCCATTCAGCGGATCAGCAGTCCGCCAAATTTTGACGAAAATCTGGTCAAGCTGATTTATTGGATCGCGGAATATTACAAATGTTTCCCCGAGACGGCGGTCAAATTGATATTGCCGAGGAGTTAATTCCGAAACGATTGGCCGAAAGGGTCTGGCATTTGGCTGCCGATTCTGCGGACTTCATTGGTAAGCATCTCGTCGTCAAGTAAAGGCAGTAGGTAATTATAAATTCTGCGGTAATTGGTATTTTGATATTCGCGTATATTTCTGTTGGGCAGCTTGAGAGGCAGCTCTTGGATTTTGGCGATAAACAATTCTGTGTTTTCAAGTGTAGGATTGCGGTCATAAATGTTTTCGACAAAGAAACTAAATTCATAAAGCTCGATTTTTTCTAGATATGTATTTTTTATCTCTTTTAACTTAGGGGTTGCTTCGGACAAAGCATTGACCATGGCCGTGAAGGTATCCAGACTTTTTCTAGTTACGCCTGTGCACAAAACTGTGCCCGGTCGGCTTGGTTTTTGTGAGGGGTTGATTATTGGCTGGAATACAGAGCGGCTTAGAACTTTGCATTCAAAAAATTCTACCATGACGAGGTCTTTTACGGGTGGATCTAATTGTTGAAAAATAGAATTGTCCTCGCGAATAATATAATATTCATTGGGAGGAAGTTGGCTTCTGGCTATATCTTCTTTAATGCGATTAGTTATAACCGTATCTCTAATGCCTAAAGTGGCTACATCCAATATTTTTTCACCAATCAACTCTCCAAACGTGTCTCTAGAGTTAATATATTCTCTAAGTGAAATAGGAATAATAGAATTTCCGTCGGGAAAATTGCGTTGCGCAGTATATAAATCTTGGATAAATTTTCCACCATCTTTTTGAAGAGACTCGAGAGCTTGGCGGTTGAACGCTTCTATCCGTGTCATTGTTCTTGGGGCGGCTGATTGCGGATGAGACGGTGATTCGGGTTCTCTTTCAGTGACATTTTGAGCAACAATTGGCTGCCTGTCGATATTCTCAATTGACTGTAGTAACGAGGTGGATTGTTCCAGTGGTTTTTCAATAATCGGTTGTGTCGGTTCGGTAAATTGTTGCGGCACGGCAATGTTGCGTGGACTCAGTAATTCATTTAAGGCAGCTATAATTGGAATTGGCTGTCCATTATAAGCCTGACGGACAGCGTCGATGTTGTAATTTTTGCCGTCGGGCATAAATGTTTTTATCTTGTTGGCCAGACTTGTTCCTGAATTCGTTGAAGTGTTGGCTGATGTTTTTACATCCAAATGATCTGAGGACAAAAGGCCAATCAATAGACGTAAATCATTGAGGTCGGTATGAAAGGTGGTTTTGCCGCCGTAATATACTTCAGCGAAAATATTGTTATTATCATCGAGAGAAAAAGTTACCCGGCCGATATGGGCACCATTATTTAGGTCCGACAAACGCAGAGAAATTGATTTGCCATTATTAATTAAGTCTTTGTAATTATAACCAAACATAAATTTCTGATTTGCTTGAAGAATAGCGGGAGTTGCCAGAGACGCGGGTTGTTGTCTGCCAACTGGAGTTGGTGCCATATTGGACTGTCCAACCTTAATGTCGCGCTGCAAATATCGCATATTTACTCCTTGAAAGTCGCTTGGATATGAATGCCCTTATTTTGGCTAAATATACCAATACGAATAATTCTTTGAACCGGCGGTCAAATTGATCTTGCCGAAATAAATTATTTATACTTCCGTTCTTTGGAGTAATTTTTGAGCAGGCGCAGCACCACGGATTGCGCGTTTTTATCCAGTTTGTTAAAACTGCTGAGCAGTTCAAATTCGGTGATTTTCTTTTCCAGCTTTTCCGCGTCGCGAGGTTTGATTTTATCCAATTCGCTAAACCACCAGTCCATATTCAAGCCATAACGTTTATTGATGCTAAATAGAGTTAGCAAATGCGGCAACTGTATGCCTTTGGCTATCATGTAATAAGTTGTGTAGTCGAGGCTTAAATCCATAGCGGCTTCCGGTATGGTCTTTTTATATTTCTTGCGCAGCCAAGTTAGCTTTTTGCCGATTAAATCCTTGAGGTCTTTGTTGGTGATTTCCATTGGACACTTCCTTAGGCGAAAAAGTATAAGTATTAAGAAAAATAGTTTCATTAATAATACAGATATAAAATTATTGCATTTAATTAATTTTATGTTATAATTTGAGAAATCATTATTAAGGAGGTATCTTTATGACAAGAACATTACATACAGAGGTCAAAAGCGGTAAACCTTTAGTGGCGACGGATATTACAGACTTAACTTTTTTCCCGAAAGGCTCAATACTGATGATGGACGGGAGTTGGACAAACGGCCGTGGCAACTGGTATATCTGCGACGGGCGTGACACGCCTCACGGCAAGACGCCAGATTTGGTGAATTTGTTTATTCGCGGCGGCGCAACGAGCGGCGGCACAGGAGGCGGATCGGCAACTTTGAGCGAAGACAATCTGCCAAGTCATAATCATTCATTAACTGGATTAACAATAACTGGCGGTGGTGAACATTCACACGGCGTCGGCACTTTAGCCGCTTCAAGTAGTTCGGCGACCCATTCACATGGTGCTGGCACTTTGGCCGTGACAATATCCGGCGGAACGCACGGGCATGTGGTCACCGATACTGGGCATGTCCATACGTATAGAGATACTGGTGGAGGAGCAGAAGGTGTTAGTTTGCAAAATTATCATGGACATGGAACAGGGAGATACACGATTGATGATACCGGAAGAACCGTTGCCAACATTACTATAGGAGACACCACTGGTTCACATGGTCATACTGCTACCGTTACAGGTTCCACTGCAACAGACGGAGCCGCTCATGGACACGGGATTACCGGCAGTACTGGAGCCGCGGGGGCTTCTCCTACGATCTCTGGTGGTACTATTGGCAATACTGGAAACAATACGGCGTTCGCTGTAGTGCCGGCGTATTACACAATGATTTATATTAAGAAAATGGCTTAAACGAACTCTCCGTAATTCTAACGTTTCACCTGCAGTGAAACACCCCACCAGTCCGCCTGTCGGTGTCCAGTAGAAGCGTTGCATGTAACGCCTCTACTGGCTCGGTATTTTCAAAAACAGGTGCAATGTCTATATAATGCACTTGTATTACGCCTATATTTGTGGTATAATTCCAGCAATTAAACGGAGGATTTATTATGACCGATACTGTCAATTTGAGCATTCGCATAAATAAAGGTTTGAAAGAACAAGCGGAAAATCTGTTTGCCGAACTGGGATTAAATATTACGACGGCTTTTAATGTTTTTGTACGTCAGGTTGTGCGCCAGCGTAAAATTCCTTTCGAGCTGACTTTGGATATGCCGAATGACGTGACACTTGCTGCTATGCAGGAATTAAATGATATGCGGGCAGGGCGAAAACGCAAGGTATCTCTGACAGTGGCTGATTTTGTGAAAAAAATGAGAGGTTAATTTGTGCGCAAGGCGGTTTATTCTTCCCAATTTCAGAAAGATTATAAATTGTGTCAGAGGCGTGGCTGCAAAATACAAAAATTGATAAATGTTATGCTCGACTTGGAAAAAGAAATTCCTTTGTCAGCCAAATATCGTCCGCATCCTTTGCAAGGTAATTATTCTGGCTATATGGATTGCCATATTGCGCCTGATTGGCTGCTGATATACAGCATCGATGAGAAAACAAAAGAAATCTATTTTGCACGCACCGGCACACATTCGGATTTGTTTCGTTAGTTTTATACTGTACTGAAAAAATGGCTTAAACAAACTCTCCGTAATTCCGTTTGCCGTTGAGCACTCTGTAAACGACGACGGTTTGTTTATGGATTTTGTAAAATAATAAATAATCATAAATTAAAACCAGCGCTCTGTATTTTTCGTCGGCCAGACGGGCGTTGCTAGAAATGGGCGCACTTTCGGGGAATAAGGCCAACTGCTCCTGCGCGCGGTCTATGGCTTGAGAAAAAGCCGCGGCCGCTTGTTTGTTGTTGGCCAAAAGATAATCGACGATTTGATGAATGTCGTTATGCGCCGTGAGCAGTATTTTGGGTTTATTTAGAGGCATTTATTTTGGCCCGTATTTCTTTGAGCGTTTTATCAAATGGTATCAACGGCGCGCCGGACTGATACTCCGCTTCGGCTTCGGCTAATTTCAAATAAACTTCCTGCTTGAACATTTCGCGTTCATAAGTTTCCACGCTCATGATGATCAGGTCACTGTAGCCGTTTTTGGTGATAAGCACCGGCTCGTTGGCCTCGTGGCAGTATTTAGAAATCTCATTGGTTTTTTTCAGCTCCGTAATCGGCATTGCTTTAGTCATTATCGGCGGCATAATTTATTGCTCCTTTCTATCCTTAAACTGACCTTATTATATCCTAATTTGGCTAAGAGGTCAAACGCTAGCTTGAGCGGCGTAAAAAGTATTATACTTTGGCATGACCAAAAAATTCGGCATTTTCGGCGGCGCGTTTGATCCGGTGCATGAGGGGCATCTTCAGGCCGCGCGTCTGGCGCAGCGGGAATTGACTTTGGACAAAATTTATTTTGTGCCATTCAATCAAGCTGTGCACAAAGCCCAGCCGCGTTATTCCGCGGTGGAGCGCGTAGAGCTGCTGCGCCGCGCCTTGCAGTCCTATGCTTATATGGACATTTGCCTGGCCGAGATCGAGCGTGGCGGCGCGTCTTACGCGGTGGACACTCTCGAATATTTAAAAAAACAGCCGGATTTTACAGACGCTGACTTGTACTATATAATCGGCACCGATGCGTTCGAGAAAATATTTAGCTGGAAAGAACCGGTTAAATTATTAACTTTGACGCGCTTTATTGTGATTTTTCGCCCGGGCTATGATTTTGCCCGGATCGAACAGATGTTTGCGGGACAGGAAAAGTTTTTAGACCAAATTTATCTGATCGAAGACGCCGGACGGGATATTTCTTCGACGCGGATACGGGAGCAGACGTTTGGATTTTAATTTTAACCGGACTATCGCGGACACCAAAGCTTTTAGCAAAGAGGTCATTCGGGAGCACGGCCTGACCGATGACGAATACAATCGCATCAAAAAAATTCTCGGCCGCCACCCGTCGATCGCGGAATTAGGTATGTACTCAGTGCTGTGGTCGGAGCATTGCAGCTACAAACATTCCAAACCGTTGCTCAAATTATTTCCGACGACCGGCAAATACGTGTTGCAGGGACCAGGTGAGAATGCCGGTATCGTGGACATCGGCGGCGGTCTGGCTTTGAGTTTTAAGATCGAGTCACACAATCATCCTTCGGCGGTCGAGCCGTATCAGGGCGCGGCGACTGGCGTGGGCGGTATTATCCGCGATGTGTTCACGATGGGCGCGCGGCCGATCGCGTCGCTCAATTCACTGCGTTTTGGCAGTATCGGGCCGGACAATCCCCGCATGAATTATCTTTTCAACGGCGTGGTGGGCGGCATCGCCGGTTACGGCAACTGTATCGGTGTGCCGACGGTCGGCGGCGAAATTTATTTTTCGGATTCTTACGGCACGAATATTTTGGTCAACGCAATGTGCGTAGGCGTAGTGCAGTCCGGCGGCGAGCCGGTCGATGAATTGTACGGGCCGATCGTGCGTGGTAAAGCGGCAGGCCTGGGCAACAAAGTGCTGTACGTCGGCGCGGATACGGGACGCGACGGCATTCATGGTGCGACTTTTGCTTCGGTCGAAATTTCCAAAGAGACGGAAGAAAAACGCTCGTCGGTGCAGGTCGGTGATCCTTTCAAGGAAAAAGTTTTGCTGGAAGCCTGTCTGGAATTGGTGAAAACCGGAATTGTGGTCGGGATGCAGGACATGGGCGCGGCGGGGCTGACTTCTTCCACCAGCGAAATGGCCAGCCGTTCCGGCTCCGGTATCGACCTCTATCTGGACAAAGTGCCGCAGCGCGAAAAAAATATGACGCCTTACGAAATGCTGTTGTCCGAATCTCAGGAGCGCATGGTCGTGATCGTCGAAAAAGGCCGCGAGCAAACCGCTTATGATATTTTCAGCCGCTGGGGACTGCACGCGGTGGAGATTGGTGAAATTGTCGAGGGTGATAAACTGCGTTGTATTTTTCAGAATGAGATCGTGGCCGAAGTGCCGGCGCGCTCGCTGGCCGACGACGCTCCAGTGTATGAATGCGCGGAAGCCGAGCCGTATTATTTGAAAGAAGTGCAGAAAGTAAAGATCGAAACTTTGCCGGATCTGCCCAAAGCCAAAGCGGAAGAAACATTGTTGGCTTTGCTTGCCGTGCCGAATATTGCCAGCAAACGTTGCGTTTACGAACAGTACGATCACATGGTGCAGACCAATACAGTAGTGGCGCCGGGGGCGGCGGACGCCGCCGTGCTCCGCCTGAAAGGTTCGGACAAAAAGATCGCCCTGACCACGGATTGCAACGCGCGCTATGCCTATCTCGATCCATACACCGGCGGAGCCGCGGCCGTGGCTGAAGCCGCCCGCAATCTGGCCTGCGTGGGCGCACGGCCGCTCGGCGCCACAGATTGTTTGAATTTCGCCAATCCCGAAAAGCCGGAAAATTTTTGGAGTATGCGCCGCGTCTGTCAGGGCATTGCTGACGCCTGCCGCGTTTTTGACGCGCCGATAATTTCCGGTAATGTCAGTATGTACAACGAATCCTCGCTCGGCCCGATTTACCCAACGCCGGTGATCGGTCTGGCCGGCGTTATCGAGCCGGACACGCCGCGGATCACCATGCAGTTTCAAAATGCCGGCGATTTGATTTTTCAGATCGGTTGGACGCGCAACGCGATCGGTGGCACGGAATACCTAAAACTGCAGCACGATATGGAAGCCGGCCTGCCGCCGCACATCGACCTGCGTCAGGAAAAAGTCCTGCAGGAATTTTTGATCGACAGTATTGAGCAGGACGTGCTGCATAGCGCGCATGATCTCTCGGAAGGCGGTTTGCTCGTCGCGCTGGCGGAGTCGGCTATTAGCTCTGGCCGGGGCGCGAAAGTGCAGCTCATGTCCGGTAAATTGCGGCTGGACGCTTTGCTTTTTGCGGAGACGCAGGCGCGGGCTGTTGTAACCATCGCTCCGGACAAACTCTCGGCTTTGCAAAAATTGGTGGCTAAATATGACGTGCACACACAGTTAATGGGCAAAGTGCAGGCCGGAAATTTTAGTGTGACTGTGGATGGTGAAAAATTGATCGATCTGTCCGTGGTTAAAATGGCGGATAAATACTACAACGCGATACCAAAACTTTTGAGCGAGAAATAATATGTGCGGCGTATTTGGGATTATCGGCGGACAATGTGAGGCCAGCAAACTGGCTTATTTTGGCCTGTATTCTTTGCAGCATCGCGGGCAGGAATCCGCCGGCATCGCGACGCTCGACGACAAAGGCGCGGTGCATTATCACAAAGGCATGGGGCTGGTGCCGCAAGTTTTCACGGAAAATATTATTCAGAGTTTACCGGGGCGGCAGGCGATCGGTCATGTGCGTTATTCGACGACCGGCGCGTCGCAGATCAAAAACGCTCAGCCGATCGTGGTGCCGCTCTCCGGCGGGGAAACCGCTTTGCTGGCGCACAATGGCAATCTGGTCAACGCGGCGGAATTGCGCGCCGAGCTGGAAGCCAGCGGCGTCGAGCTGCAAATGTCTTCGGACTCGGAGATCATCGGCTGGCTGCTGGCCAAAAATTACCAGGGCGACACCGCGGCTGCTCTGGCCGCTATCGCGCCCAAACTCAAAGGCGCGTTTTCGCTGGTGGTGCTGACCCGCGGCCAGATTATAGGTATGCGCGACCCTTACGGCATTCGTCCCTTGTGTTTTGGCGCGCTGGCCAATGACGGTGGTTATGTGCTGGCTTCGGAATCCTGCGCGCTGGATATTACCGGCGCGACGCTCGTGCGCGAAGTCCGCAAAGGCGAGATCGTCACGCTGACCGCCGATTCGATATCTTCTATTATATATGACGACACGAAACCCTCGGCGCTGTGTGTTTTTGAGTATATTTATTTTGCCCGTCCGGATTCTTATATCGAGGGACGCAATGTTTACAAGGTTCGCGAGAAATTCGGCGAGCTGCTGTATCGGGAGCATCCCGTCGAAGCCGATGTGGTGATACCGGTGCCGGACTCCGGCATACCGGCGGCGGTCGGTTTTGCCAAAGCGTCGGGGATTCCCTACGAGGCCGGCCTGATCAAAAACCGTTATGTCGGGCGCACGTTTATCAATCCGTCACAAAGTATGCGCGAACTGGGCGTGCGGCTCAAGCTCAATCCTCTGCCGGAAGTGCTGGATGGACGGCGGGTCGTTTTGCTGGATGATTCTATTGTGCGCGGCACGACTTCGGCCAAACTGGTCAGGCTGTTGCGCGACCACGGCGCGCGCGAAGTGCATTTCCGCGTTTCGGCGCCACCCAGTGTTAGCCCGTGTTATTACGGCATTGACACGCCGCTCAAATCCGAACTCATCGCCGCCAATTATTCCGTGCCGGAGATCTGCCGCAAACTCGGCGCGGACACGCTCGGTTATTTGTCGATCGCGGCCATGCGCGAAGCTATCGGCCTGAAAGATTTTGGTTTTTGTCAGGGTTGTTTTGACTGCGTGTACAAAGCCGGTGTGCCACAGGACGAGGAACTCGGGCTGGCCTACAAATTAAATTAGAAACCCCGCGCCAATTCACTAATATTTTTGTAAAACTTTCTGCGTGGCCGAGGTCACTTTTTTGAGTAAATCTTTTTTGAGCGTTTCCGGCAAAAACGAAAACTCCCGCGCCATTTGATAACGCGGCACACGCGGCTGATCGGCAAAAAGTAGCTGCGGTTGTATTTGCAAGGCCACAGCGATTTTTTCGATCATCTCTATAGACGGGAAACGGCGACCGATCTCGATCTCGCCGATATAGCTGGGCGCGGTGTTGCAGTGAAAAGCCAGCTGCATTTGGGACAGGCCAGCCGCTCTCCGAATTTTACGCAGATTAGCAATGAATATTTGCTTTAAGCCCATGGAATTATATATATACTTATAGCCAATGACTTGACTATTGGCAAATAGACACTATAATATTAGTATTAGCTATTTGCTGATATAACAAACAAGGGGGTATGTTTATGGCGCGTTACAAATACAAGTTGCCGGACAGTGAGACAGCGAACGGCACAACACCGACAACCGATGCGGCGCTGGCTGTCAG
>JAISEH010000109.1 GCA_031264205.1 Candidatus Margulisiibacteriota bacterium | reverse complement strand
AGCTGGGTCAGGCGGATGGTGAAGAAGAGATCGGCAAATGCTTGGGACAGCTGCGCGGCGCGTGGCTGACCGTGCTGGAGCAGCTGGAAGCCTGGAAATCCCGCAATGAATTATTGAGTGATCGCGCCAAATTAAAAATTGGCGGCACGGAAGCTCTGCGCGACAAAGCCGCTTTGCCGTCGGCATTGATCGAGGCGGTGGATATTGTCGAGGTCTTGCTGGGCAAAGAGCAAAAAGGCGACAAATATTTTCTCGACAGCTATCTCAAAGGCGTGGTCAAAGAAGAGGGTCTGGAAGACACCACGAAAAAAGCCAAAAACGCGCTGGAAAACTTGAAAGATATTCTGGTGAAATTCAAAGTCATGTCGGAGTTGTGGGGCTATGTCGAGCACGGCGAGTCTGGCGAACAGTTTGAGTTCAGCCAGGAATTAGACAAATTGCCCAAGCCCAAAGAATTGCAGGGCGCCAAAACCGAGCTGGACGAGATTTTAGAAAATCTGCAAAAAATTATCGACAGCGAGATTTGGACGCGCATTTACAATTATATTGCCGACCAAAAACCGCAGAAATATCAAGAGTTGCGCAAAGCGATTGACGCGCTGAAACTCCTGCCGGCTTTGCTGGGCGCTTTGCAGTTTGAGGAATTCAGCGAATCTCTGAAAACTCTGGGCAAGACTCTGGAGAGCGATGAGCGCGCGGCGCAAAATCTGGCCGCGCAAAAAAACAACAGCGGCCTGATCGCCAAAGTCGTGGAGCGTTCGCTCAAAAATCTGAAGCGGATCAGGGATTGGAAAAAGGCCGAGGACGACGAGATCGCCGGCGCGATGATCCGCGAGCTGGGGCGCGTGAAAAAAGAGACAGAGGAAAAAGTCAACAATATTTGGCGCAATACGACCGGCGTGGTCACGGAAAAGATGCAGAAAAATCTGGGCGAATACAACAGCGTGTACATGATGGCCAATTCCGGCGCGCGCGGCAATATCGATCAGGTGCGTCAGCTCTCCGCGATGCGCGGTCTGATGGCCGACGCCAAAGGCCGTCCGGTCAAAGTGCCGATCACTTCCAATCTTTATGATGGCATGAGTTTGACGGAATTCTTTATTTCGTCTTACGGCGCGCGCAAAGGTTTGGTGGACACGGCGATGCACACAGCCGAGTCCGGTTACCTGACGCGCCGGCTGGTCGATGTGGCGCAGGATGTGATTATCACCGAGGAAGACTGCGGCGCCACCGACAGCATTGCTCTGGAGCCGCTGTACGATGAGGACGGCAAAGAGTTGATCTCGCTGCGCAAAAGATTGTTCGGGCGTGTGGCCGCAGAAACCCTGCACAATCCGGACAACGAAAAAGAAATTTTAGTCAAAAAAGGCGAGGTTATCGACGACAAAGCCGCCAAGAAAATCGAAGCGGCGAGATTTCTGTCGGTCAAAGTCCGTTCCCCGCTGACCTGCTCCACGCGCGGTGGCATTTGCCGCAAATGCTACGGCTACGATTTGTCGACCCGCAAGCTCATCAATATCGGTGAAGCGGTAGGCGTTATTGCGGCGCAGTCTATCGGCGAGCCGGGTACGCAGTTGACGATGCGCACTTTCCATACCGGCGGCGCGGTGCTGGGCGGCGGTGACATGGAGGAAATTTTCTCGCCGATCGACGGCACAGTGTATTTTCACGATCCGGACGCGCAACAAAAGGCCAAAGATCAGGTTCGCCAGACTTCGATTCTGCGCGACGGCCAAGATGTGGATATTTTGGTGCACCCGCTTTTGGTGCATGTCAAACCGCCCAAAGGCAATAAAAGTGTGCTGCGTCTGCTGACCGGCTCCGAGCTGGATGTCAAAGACGGCCAAAAAGTAAAAAAAGGCGAGCTGCTGGCCAAACGCGACAAGAGCGTGAAATATATTTTTGCGATCAACGAGGGCAAGATTTCTTATCACGGCTTTGTGGAAAAGCCGGTCAAAAAAGAATACGCTTCCGGCGGTTCGGAAATGGTTTCGGTGGCCAACCGCAACGGCTCGTTGTTTATTCACAATCCGGATCAGACTTTGCGCAAACAGTACACGGTCGACGCCGACAAGGAACTGTTGGTCAAGAAACTGGATCTGGTGGACAATGACGAGGAACTGGCGCCGGGCGTGCGCGCGGAAAGCTCCGGTTTTGTTACAGGTCTCACCGAAAACGAAAACGGCACGCTGACCATACTGCTCGAGCCGGGCGGCGTGTATCCGATCAAATCTGGCGCGCAGCTCTGCGTGCCTGAAGATCAGGCCGTGAAATACGATCAGGTCATCGCCATCGAAAACGTGGAAGTGCAGGACGCCGGCGACATCACAGCCGGTCTGCCGCGCGTGGAAGAAGTGTTCGAGGCCAGACATCCGCAAAAAGCCGCGGTGCTTTCGGAAATCGACGGCCAGATCGACGCGATCTCGGAAGAAAACGGCCGCCACAAAATTTTGGTGCGCAACAAGAGCCAGAAAAAAACTTACGAGATACCGCTGGGCAGCAAGCTAAACGATCTTTACACCGGCAAACAGGTCAAGATGGGCGAACAGCTGACCAAAGGCCCGATCGATCCGCACAATGTCATCACGATTTTGGGCAAAAAAGCGGCGCAGTTATTTTTGGTCAACGAAGAGCTGGGCATTTATTTGCAACAGGGCGTTTCGACTAACGACAAACATATCGAAGTGATCGTGCGTCAGATGACCAAAAAAGTGCGGATCCGTGAGATCGGCGACAGCCCGTATTTGGTGGACGATTTTGTGGATGTGTTTGACTACGAAGATACGGTCAAGGAACTCAAAGAGGCCGGCAAAGCTCCGCCGGTCGGCGACCATGTGTTGCTGGGTCTGACCAAAGCTTCGCTGAATACGGACAGCTATATTTCCGCCGCGTCTTTCCAGGAAACGACTTCGGTGCTGACCAAGGCCGCGGTGTACGGCAAACAGGACAGCATGGCTGGCTTGAAAGAAAACGTTATTATCGGCAAATTGATACCGGCCGGCACAGGTTTGCGCCGCTATGAGCATTTGAAATTAATTTCCAGCGACCCGGAGATCAGTCTGGAGCCGCCGCCGGAGATACTGGAAGAAGAGGTTTTTAAGCAGCCGTAGGGACATTCCGCCCGTGGTGTACAAAACGGGCGGCGAAGTCATTACAACTTATTCATCTTAGCGTATTTGACCAGGAGAGATTTGCGCGCGCGGGCGAATTGTATTTCGAGGGCTTGCTCCGCGCCTTTGCCAAAAACTTTTAAGACCCGCCCTTCACCGAATGTATCGTGCAGGACAGTATCGCCGACAGTATAATGCGGAATGGTTTTGACTGGCGCAGCCGCTGGGCTGCTCGCGCGCGGCTGGATTTTGCTTTGCGATGCGCTGGCGTTTAGATAATCCGTATATCCACCGAAAAGACGCGCGGCTGTTTCTTTTTTGTCCAAAAGTTCAGCAGGGATTTCCGTGACGAAGCGCGAGATTTCGTTGCAGCGGGTTTCACCGGCCAGCGAGCGGATGCGCGCGGCGGAGAGAAATAATTGTTCCTGCGCGCGGGTGATCGCTACATAACAAAGCCGCCGCTCTTCTTCCAGCTGCACTGTTTCGGCCAGCGAACGAAAATGCGGCAGAACGTTTTCTTCCAGGCCGGTCAAAAACACCACCGGAAATTCCAGACCTTTGGCGCTGTGAATGGTCATCAGGGTTACCGCATCGCCGCTTTCGGTTTTTTTATTGTCCGCGTCGGTCATCAAACTGAGTTGTTCCAAAAATTCCGCCAGAGCCTGCCGGCCACTAGCCTCGGCGGGCGTGTATTCACGGGAAATACTGACTAATTCCAAAACGTTTTCCAGACGTTCAAAATCGCTTTCGTCAGTGGACGCAGCCAGCAATTCATGATAGCCGGATTTACGAATAACGGCGTCGATAAATTCCGGCAGCGGCAGCTCAAGATTTTGTAAATCTTGAATTAATTTCTTGAACGCTGATGGAGATTGCGCGGCGCGTTTATTCAGCTCCGCCGT
>JAISEH010000133.1 GCA_031264205.1 Candidatus Margulisiibacteriota bacterium | reverse complement strand
GTATCTACGGCAATAACTTTGCAATACATAAGCGCACCCCTTCCCTTTCTATATTTATCGCAATTGAAATTCAATTACAACAAATAGTTTATACAACAAACATCAACAAGTGTCAATATCCTTACACCGCATTCCATTGGCCTTGAAAGTTCTGCGTTAAATTTTCTTTAAGGGAAACAAAGCTTACCCACATAGCCCGTTATCTTTCTAAACAGCCAACACTGCTTCTAGCTCTTCTTCTTGAAGCTCTGCGTCTTGTTTTTGTTTTTTCTTGCGACGTTCTTCCTGCTCACGCCGGTCTTTTTGCTCGCGCTGGCGTTCCAGATAATCGCGCCAAACTCCGTACATGCCTTCCAGATCTTCGTCTTGCTCTTCTTTATGTATAATTTTTCCAAACAACATATTGATCAATTTGCTCAAATTTTCTTTTTGGATATCGCGCTCGTGAGCGATACGGCTCAATTCCGCAAAAGAAATTATCGGTTGGCTCTGGGCTTTGTTTGCCTTTGCGCCAATATCGCCAAAAGTTAACACACCACCGGATTTGCCAGCTTTAGCAGCCGCCAACTGCCCTGCATCTTTAATATCTCCAAAAACCATTTTCTCGCCGTTTTTGCCGGTGAGCGTAGTTTTATCTGTACTTAAATTGGCAAAGGCCAGATTAATCTGTATAGGTTTGAGCATAACCTTTTCGCCAGCCATAACATTATTACCCATCGTCAAAACGCCTCCTGCCGGCTGATCATTTTTGACACTGCCAGGAAACACCGTATTAACCATGTTGTTCAAAACCGGACTATTTACAACCCGTAAGATCTGCGCCGACATTCCCCCTGTGGCGGCGCTATTAACTAAACTGGCCGCTAACGTACCAGCCGAAGCGGACGCCGTCGTGGCGGCAGACATTGGTCCGGAAGGCACCGACGCAAAAACTGCCGAACCGGCGCTTACGGTAGCATTTGAGGCAACAGCAACACGGGCAGTATTAGCACTACTGGAATGTGACGCGGCATCTAAAACGGAAGTGTGGGCAGTTTGGACTGTTTCTGATCTAGCACTGACAGTTACGGTTTCCGATCTAACACTGATAGTTGTAGAAGTAGAACTTGAAACTCTTGAAGCTAAACTTTGTTTTTGCGCCGTCGCAGCTGATATCTCGGAACGCGCCTGCGCAACGGTTGTTTTACTCTCTTGACCACCGGCAGGCGTGTTACGGGCAAAGGCTGTGTTGTTCTGCGTCTGCACATTTTGTCGGGCTGGATTGAGCGAAAGCTCGGCACGAACACCACTGTTGTCCACTGTGCGCATAGAAACCGCGCGATCACCACTTTGCGCCTGCGTAACCGGACTGGCATTCACTACAGCAACCGACACACTGGCCGGCTTGGCCGAGCTGACATGCACTGAACCCGGCGTTGTTATTGATGGAGCTCGGTTGTCCGCCCGGACGGGGTTAGCATTACTATTATCAGAGCGATTTGCGCTCCCCAGTTCAACATTCTGATTAAATGCGGCAAAACTAGGAGAAGCAGATTGTTTGTTACTAGATTTTGCCAAAACAGGGGTATCAACCTCTATCATTTCCAATCCCATACACGGCGGACATTGGCATCCAATCGGATGTCCGTTTGCGTTTACCGCTTGAGTCCCAGTAGCAGCAGCTGGTTGAGCTATTACGGGGACTTGAGTTTGCGGTTTAATATCACTTTGCGCCTGAACCTGCCGTGTCTGAACTGTTGCATCCAACGTGCTAAACTTAGCTCCTATACTACTCATATTTTCCCCCTCTGTGCCGCCGCATAATTACCGGCCGCGTGAATTATATAACTATACAAATCTTTAAACGCCTCTTCTTTTACACACAATTGCTTTTTGGCAAGTGTTAGTATTTGATCATTCATTGTACCGGCTCCTGACGGACAATACCCTTATTTTGCTTGATACTGTTAATGTACAGTGGCATTTTCTCGATAATAGCCAGCATTTTCAACATAATATCGCGCAAAATAATTGTCTTTTTGTCCATTTCATCAATGAAAGTTTCCATAATTTCAACTTTGTCATTAAAAATATCCGTATTTTTGGAAAGTATCGCTATGGCATGATACACAGTCTCAAAACTATTAGGATTCTTAGTCAACAATTGATTGTATTTAGTATTAATCTCTTTGGTCTGTTCCACCTGTAAATTGATATGATCAATTTTTTTCCACAGCTTGTCATTTTTACGCACGGCTTCCAGATTTTTGAGCTGCTCTTTTAGCTGCTCAATTATCCGGCTTAAACCATTTTGATTTTCTGTGTTTTCCTTTATTTCCACGCTCATTTTTCTCCACCTAATCCTGTACAAAATTTCTTACCCTTGCATAACCTGCTTCTTCATTGAGAATTATGTGCGCGCCGTCTATCACACGGCGGGCTCCTTCTTCCTCTACCGTGAATTTTTCAGTAAACAAAACATCAGAGCTGGCCAAATCATACCGTACATTTAGAGATTTCAGCGCAGTATAAGCTCCGTTCAAATCAGCCCGCGTGGCATCCGTGCCTGGATCGTTGGTGTAGAGACGATGACCCTCTAGCTGGCTCAATTTTTGCTGATAAAGACTGTGGCGCATATCGGCGTCAGAAATACTTGCCTCGTCTCTATCCAGAGCGGCAATTTCACGCAAAAGGCGCAATTCCTTGTCCGGATTCTTAATCACCCAGCTGATCAACGTATTAGCGTCGTTATAGTACTGTAAGTTGAGAATTATTTCTTGTGCACGCTTGGGCAACGAACTCAAGGATGAGCGGACTGAGACCGAACCATTCTTAGGAATAGGATAGGTACGGACAATTATATGATGTGGCGGCTCATTGGTCGCAAGATTTTCAATCAGTGCTTTAAGTTCCGGCACAGTACGAAAATCCATACCGAGAAACAATTCTTCAAAAACGATTTTACTGTTCGCAAAAGCAGTGTCGCCTATTGCGCTGCGAATCCTTTCCATAGCATTACGAGCATGATTCATATCGTAAAACGTGATTATGCTCTCATGCCAAGGGCAATTGTCATTCCAGTAAAGAGCGGTCCCTTGTAGGCGATTTATCAACTCCTGAGCCTTTGGTACATTGGCGCTATAATCTTCAAGGCTAACTTTTTGTGAGTTTCCATCCAGCGCAGCCAGTTCTTGTAATAAACTCAACTCCAATTGTGGATTTTCGATAATAATAGATTTATCCATCCCAGGATTACTTCTATTAAATATTAAATTTGGGATATTTGTTTCGTTTGGTATATATTCTGACATAACTAACTCCTTTTATTTAATTTATATTATTAATTTACTCTTTGCCATTTCTCGCATAACTACATTACATTTACATAGCCACCACATCCTTTATTTGCAACTACTGCAATAGCATTGCAATTACAAGACAAATATTATAGGAATTGAAATTAAATGTCAATAGGGTTCTTGGTGCTTACCATTTTGACAGATCAAATACTAGGTTTTATCTGTTTCTTACTGTTTCGCCTACAGGCGAAACACCCCACTGCTAAAAATTTGCTTACAGCAAATTTTTATCCGCCTCCCCTTACCAAGGGGAGGCTGGCTGTCGCGTAAGCGGCAGACTGGTGGGGTTGTCGAGCGAAAGTGGGACATAAAAACACAGTGAAAATAAAGTATGTATCAGTGGATAATTCTGTAAAAGTTTAAGCGTTCTTTTTCTGGCATTTCTGGCAAAGACCGCGTACCTTGGCGCCGAAACGCAGCGGCTGAAATTTATGCTGTGTGGCGATCTTTTTTTGCAGCTTGATGATCTCGCTGTTGTCGTATTCAATGATCCGCCCGCATTTGACACAGACCAGATGCGCGTGATCCTGATGTTTGTAGAGATGCTCAAAACGGAACACGCCGTCCGCGCCACTGATGCGCGCGGCCAATCCGGCCTGCTCGATCACCTGCATAGCGCGGAAAGTCGACGAGTAGCTGACGTTAGGGTGTTTTTTTTTCACCAGATCATGGAGTTCTTCGATCGAAAAATGCCCTTCGCTGCTGATAAAAACATCCAGCACATCAAAACGCTGATGCGTATTGCGCAGCGCGTTTTTGGCGATATAGTCCGCTAGGATTTTGGCTTCTTCTTGCATTGGATTATTATAACAAATTCACGGATTTCAGGCACGTGGATTATTTTTGTAGTGCCGAAGGTGGGACTTGAACCCACATACCCGCAAGGAGTTCACGATTTTGAGTCGTGCGCGTCTGCCAATTCCGCCACTTCGGCTAAATAAAAGATATTTCTATTTAAAAAACCCCATGTCTCTAAATTTATTATAGCGTTCGGCAGTGATTTCGTCAGCAGGCCGGCCGGAATAATTTTGCAAAAAGGCGGTGATTGCCTGACCGATATTTTGCGCGGCCGCCTCATGATCATTGTGCGCTCCGCCCTGTGGCTCGGGAATGATCCCGTCGATGAGTTTTAATTTCAGCAGGTCCGGCGCGGTGATTTTCAAAGCCTTAGCCGCGGCTTCCGCCTGCGCCGGGTCACGCCAGAGTATTGAGCCGCAGGCCTCGGGCGAGATGACAGAATAAGTAGCATACTCCAGCATCAGGATCTGATTAGCCACAGCGATGCCCAGCGCACCGCCGCTGCCGCCCTCGCCGGTGATTATCGCCAAGACCGGCACTTTCAATTTGGACATTTCCAGCAGATTGCGCGCGATGGCCTCGGCCTGACCGCGTTCCTCCGCGCCCAGCCCGGGAAAAGCGCCCGGTGTGTCGACAAAAGTAATGAGCGGAAAATTGAATTTCTCCGCCGTGCGCATGATGCGCAGCGCCTTGCGGTAGCCTTCCGGCTGCGGCATACCAAAATTGCGGTAAATATTTTCTTTGGTGTCGCGGCCTTTTTGCTGGCCGAGCACAGCCACATTTTGCCCCTGATAAAAAGCGATGCCGCCGACTATCGCCGGATCGTCGCCAAAAAGCCGATCGCCTTTTTGCTCAACAAAATCCGTAAAAAGCAGCCGGATATAGTCCAGCGTGTTCGGGCGCAGCTGATGGCGGGAAACCTGCACAATATTGAGCGGCGTTAAATTAGCAAAAATCTCTTTGGCTTTTTCCGCGGCGCGCTTTTTCAGCGCGGTAATTTCTTTGTCCACATTGATGTTCTGCGCTTTGGACATAGCCTCCAGTTCGGCGATCGCGTCGTAAATCTCCGCCACTGGTTTTTCAAAATCCAGAAGTATTTTTTTCTTTTCGCTGGTATTTTCCGCCATGTTACGCTTCCTGTCTGACAAAATGTTTCAACACGCGGGCCAGATAATCTTTTAATTCCGGCCGCGGCAGCACGGCGTCGAGGAAACCGTGTTCTTCCAGATACTCGGCTCGCTGAAAATCGCGCGGCAGCTTTTGCCGGATAGTCTGCTCGATCACGCGCGGTCCGGCAAAACCGATTAGCGCGCCTTTTTCCGCGACGTGAATATCGCCCAGCATGGCAAAACTGGCTGTCGTGCCGCCGGTGGTCGGATCGGTAAGCACTACAATATATGGCAGGCGCGCCGCGTTTAGTTTCGCCACCGCCGCGGCGGTTTTAGCCATCTGCATCAGTGAAGCCAGCCCTTCCTGCATACGCGCGCCGCCGGACGCTGTGAAAACGACCAGTGGTAATTTTTCTTCCAGAGCTTTTTCCACCGCGCGGACAAATTTTTCGCCCAGCACCGAACCCATGCTACCGCCTAAGAAAGCAAAATCCATAATC
>JAISEH010000074.1 GCA_031264205.1 Candidatus Margulisiibacteriota bacterium | reverse complement strand
TGGGAGCAGATATAACGATACACCAAGGCGAGGACGGTAACGAATGTGTCGAGGCCGAGGCCGGTAGGCTCACAGGTGCCGAGATATACCTTGACACGCCGAGCGTGGGCGCGACGGAAAACATCATGATGGCCGCGACACTGGCCGAAGGCACGACCACGATCACCAACGCCGCGCAGGAGCCGGAGATCGTCGATCTGGCCGAGCTGCTCAATAAAGCTGGCGCGCAAATCAGCGGCGCGGGCACTTCGACTATCACGATACACGGCGTCAGCAAATTGAGCGGCGTGGAGCATGAAATCATTCCTGACCGCATCGAAGCCGGCACCATGCTGCTGGCCGGACTGATCACGCGCGGCAAGATCGCCGTGCACAATGTGCGCCCGGCGGATATTTCCGCCCTGCTCTCCACGCTGACTATCGCCGGCGCGAAATTGACAGTTAAAAATAATTCTATCGAAGCGGCGCCCGGCAGTGTTTGGCGGAGCGCGGACATCGTGACCAATCCGCACCCGGGGTTTCCGACGGATATGCAGGCGCAGATCATGGCCTATCTCGCGCTGGCCGACGGCATGAGCACTATCCGCGAGACAATTTTTGAAAATCGCTTCATGCACACCAGCGAGCTGCAACGCATGGGCGCCAATATCCGTACCGAAGAAAGGATTGCTATAATTAAGGGTGTGCCAAAACTTTCCGGCGCGGAAGTCAAGGCCACCGATCTGCGCGCAGGCGCGGCGCTGTGGCTGGCCGGACTGGCGGCGCAGGGCGAGACGACAATATATGACATCGAGCATATCGAGCGCGGCTACGAAAAACTGACCGAAAAACTTTCGCGGCTGGGCGCAAAAATAAAGAGGATCAACTAATGGCATTTAAATTTAAAAAAAACAAAGACTGGCGGACTTTTTTGCGGGAAACCGATACGCTCGAAAACCTGATCGGTCTGCTCTGGTTTGCCGTGTCTTCGGCGCTCATCATCTGGCCGTCCTCGCTGGACTGGCACTGGTCTAGCGCGCTGGCGCTGACCATACTCAACGGCGCAGCGCTGAGCCTACTCGTCAACAAAATGTTGACCATGCACGCGCGCAGTATTGTTTTTACGCGGCGGATTTTTATTTTGCTGGCGCTGATCTCCTGCGGCGTCTTGCTGGCCGCAAATTATCTCCTGCCATTCAATCCGTTTTTCGTGCCGATCACCGCGGCCGTGACGATCTACAGTCTGGTCTACGGCAACCGCTCGGTGGCGATTTATCTTACGGTGTATCTGGCTTTTGTGCTGGCTCTGCAAAATCCTGAAAATTGGTTTTATTTCTTTGTGATTTACGCGGCTCAAGGCCTGTTTTTGATCCATCTGTCCAGCCGCCGTCTCGAGCGCAATTCGTTGACTTATTCAGCTTTGCTCAGCGCATTGGCCGGCATCGCCACGATGCTTTTGTTTTTCCTGCTCGGGCAGGGTGATCTGCACACTCTGTACAATAATTCCGTAGCTATACTGGTCGCGGCTGTGGTTTCCACAGTGACTATTATTGGTTTGCTGCCGTACATCGAGGATATTTTTTATATTGTCACGCCGACGAAATTACTGGAGCTGGCCAGCCCCAACAGTCCGCTGCTCAAAAGACTGCTCATGGAGGCGCCGGGCACCTATCACCATTCGCTGACTGTCGCCAATCTAGCCGAAGCCGCCACGGAAGCCATCAAGGGTAACGCTCTGCTATCGCGGGTCGGCGCGTATTATCATGACATCGGCAAGATCAAGCGGCCGTTGTTTTTTGTGGAAAATCAACATGCTTTTGACAATCCGCACAATCAGCTCAATCCGCAAATGTCGGCGATTATCATTATTTCGCATATCAAAGACGGCGTGGCTCTGGCCAAAGAATACAAACTGCCGCGGCCGATCATTGATATTGTGCAGCAACATCACGGCGACAGTATCATGACGTATTTTTTGCATACATTTAAAGAAACCAACGAAAAGGCCGACGAGAGCGAAAAGACCACGGTCAACGAAGATGATTTTCGTTATCACGGGCCCAAGCCGCGCACCAAAGAAGCCGCGATTATCATGTTGGCGGATTCCTGCGAAGCCGCGGTGCGCACGCTGGAAAAACCGACGCCGTCGCGCGTCAACAATCTGATCGGCCGCATCATCAAGGACAAAATCGACAACGGCCAGCTTGACGACAGCCCGCTGACTTTCCGCGAGATCAATAAGATCCGCGTCTCTTTGCAGCAGACTATCGGCAATATGTTTCACAATAGAATCGCCTACAACGACAAAAGCAAAGATTAGCCGCAATAAAATACCATGCACTATTTAAATAAATTAGTTCCGGCAAAAATCGACCGCGTTATTGTCAGCGACCTTTTGCAAAAAAGCGGCCTGGCGGAAATTTCCGTAACGCTGTGCGACAAACAAACTATCCGCAATTTAAACCGAAAATTTCGCCGGCAAAATAAAGCGACCGACGTACTGTCTTTTGACTGCGGAGATATTATTATCTGCCCGGCGGTCGCGGCCGCCAACGCCAAAAAATACCGCAACTCTCTGTCCCACGAACTGCTTTATTTGCTCATTCACGGCCTCTGTCATCTGCAGGGGCACGACCACGGCGCGCCGCGCGCAACCGCTCTCATGCAAAAGGCCGAGCAACGCTACTTGGCGTATTTGCGCAAAAAATATAAGATATTGATTAGGGGGAGAATTTAGTGGACTCTAAAAACCGCAGTTTATTATTAAGTGTTGGCTGCGCTATTCAGGGGATTTACCAAGCGTTCAAACAAGAGGCCAATTTGCGTATTCATTTTGCGGCGGCGGCGCTGGCGGCCGCGGCGGGGTTTGTTTTTAAGCTCACCGCCGGCGAATGGGCGGTTTTACTCCTGACGATCACGCTGGTGATTTTTGCCGAACTGATCAACACCGCGCTGGAAGCCAATGTCAATCTGGCCACTAAAAAACAACTTCCGGAAGCCAAGCTGGCCAAAGACGCCGCGGCCGGCGCGGTGTTGCTCACGGCGCTCAACGCGGTCTTGATCGGCCTGCTGATTTTCGGCCCAAAAATCCGGGAGTGTTTTCGCTAATGCTTTTGGAAATTATTTTTAGCGTTATTTTACTCTGCGCTTCGGCTTTTTTTTCCTGCTCGGAAACCGCATTGACCTCGCTGCCCAAACATCAGGCTAGTTATCTCAAAAAGCGCAAGGTCAAAGGCGCCAAA
>JAISEH010000066.1 GCA_031264205.1 Candidatus Margulisiibacteriota bacterium | reverse complement strand
GCGCCAGCGCCGTCGCCGAAAAGCACACAAACATTGCGGTCGGTATGGTCCATGTTTTTGCTCAAAGTGTCCACGCAAACCAGCAACACTTTTTGGAATTCGCCGTTTTCGATGAATTGCGCAGCGGTGTAAAGACCATAGCCGAAACCGGAACAAGCTGCGGAGAGGTCAAAGCCGCCGGCCTGCGCGCAGCCCAGCCTGTCCTGCAAAAGCGCGGCCACCGACGGGAACACCGGATAATCCGGCGTGGTCGTCGCCACGATGATCAATTCTATTTCTTCCGGCGCGAGATTGGCGTCCTGCAAGGCTCTCTGCGCGGCCAAAAACGCCAGATCAGATGCCGCGGTGTCCGCGCCACAAATCCGGCGCTCCTCAATGCCCGTGCGCGCGCGTATCCATTCGTCGGAAGTGTCGACTAGTTTCGCCCAATCCGCGTTGGTCATAACGCGGTCAGGCACAGCAGAGCCTATACCGGCAATTCCGGCCTGAAATAATTTTGACGGCTTTTTTTTAGTCAACCGGATTCTCCACAGTTTTGACTTGACGGATCGTCTCGATCAGATTTTGCTTCACGGCTTTGGCCGCCGCGGTGATAGAATTTTTGATCGTCTCCGCTTTGGCGCGGCCGTGCGTGATGATCACCACGCCGTTAACGCCCAGCAGCGGCGCGCCGCCGTATTTTTTGTAATCGATCCTGTTTTTTATCTTGAACAGCGAGCCGAGCATGAAAAGCAAACCCAGCCAGCCCAGGAACGACAGATTTTGCCTGATGAGTTTGGTCAGCGAAAAAACCATACCTTCGCCGAATTTCAAGACGACGTTGCCGACAAAGCCGTCACAGACCAGCACATCGACGGCGTTTTCCAAAATATCTTTGCCCTCGACATTGCCGGTAAAATTCAAACCATTGGCGCGTTCGAGCCGCAGCATTTTATTGGCCGCCGCGGTCAGCTCACAGCCTTTTTCGTCTTCCTCGCCGATATTGAGCAGCCCCACGCGCGGATTTTCCACGCCGATCACTTTTTCGATGTAGGCCTTGCCCATGTAAGCAAACTGCACGAGATGACTGGGACGACAATCCGCGTTGGCGCCCATGTCCAGCATAACAGTGTGGCCTTTGACTGTCGGGAAGATGCTGCAAATCGCCGGACGTTCAATACCTTTTATCCGTCCCAATCCGAACAACGCCGCAGTCATGACCGCGCCGGTGTTGCCGGCGGAGACCACCGCGTCGGCTTTGCCTTCTTTGAGCAGACGCATACAGACATTTATAGAAGCGTCTTTTTTGACCCGCACCGCTTCCACCGGATGTTCGGACATGGCAATATCCTCGCTGGCGTGCACAGTTTCAATATTATTTTTCTTAGGATATTTTTTTAATTCCAGGCCGACTTTGGCCTGATCGCCGACGAGAATAACTGTCAGACTTTCATCTTTGGCCGCGGCCACCGCGCCTTTGACCACCTCGGCAGGGGCATAGTCGCCGCCCATCGCGTCCAGCGCTATTCTCATTGCTATTTCTTGTCCTCGGTCTTGCGAGCTTGGCGCGCGTTTCGTTTTTCGACCTTGGTTACTTTGACCTTTCGGCCTTTGTAAAATCCGCAGACCGGACAGATCGCGTGCGGCAGGACAGCGGCTCCGCAATTTTTGCAGACGCCAAACGCCTTGCTGGCGGCTTTGAAATTGTAGGCGTGATTGGTACGCGTCCTGGCATGAGTGCGTCGTTTTTTTGGTACTGGCATTTTTTGCTCCTCTGTTTTATTCTGGCAATTATAATGCACAAAATAATTACTATCAATAACTACCCGGCCGGCCGCATGGAATACGCTATCGCCACGGATGAATTGCAGATACTTGATGTCTATGTGCAACCGGAATACCGGCGGCAGGGTTTGGCGGAAAACGCTTTGCGGGAATTGCTCAGGGAAAACCCGCCGCTAAACAACGCCTATCTGGAGGTCCGCGCTTCAAATCAAGCTGCGTTAAATCTTTATCTAAAACTGGGGTTCACAAAAACCGGCCTGCGTAAAGATTATTACAATAATCCAATAGAAGATGCTGTGTTATTGCACAAAGAACTTACCAGAGCAGTTTAAGATTGTCCGATCAGTTGGCGTGTCACGCCACTTTCATTATATACACCACTGTGTAGTAAGCTGGCAAAGTGGCAATGGTGAGCGCCGTGCCGGAGCCGGTATTGTCCGTCGCGCCGGAAAAAGCACCGCCGGAAATAGTCGCGTTACTGCTATTAACAGTGTGCGAATGCGAACCCCCTTCTCCCATTGTGCCGGAAATAGTGTGCGAGTGCGCTGCGGCATCGGATATAGTGCCAGAGACAGTATGCGTATGCGCTTCGGCACTGCCTATTGTGATGCCTGTTGTAGCACTGCTTGTGTCTACCCTCGCGTTATTCCTGTTGTTCCATACCTGAGAGCTGCTTCCACCATAATCTTCACTGTGTAACGGCACATCATGTTTGTGTCCCGGATCAGTAAGGGTATGAGTGTGACCTCCGGCTGCAGCCGCAGAGCCCGCAGAGAAAGTATGCGAATGTGAGCCGGCATCTGCCGCGGTGCAGCTGAGTGTATGCGAGTGCGCGGCGGCATTGTCCACCGTAATGCCGCCTATGGTCAGTCCGGATACAGATAATGTGCCCGCGCCGTGGCTGTGTACGGGGAGATTAGCGGCGGCTATGCTTACGGAGCTGCTGTCCGCGCCGCCGGTCGTGTCAGGACTGGCCGCGCCGCGCAGGAATTTATCTGTCAGATCCGGTATGGCCGTATCCTCGGCATGGTTGGCGGCATTGCAGATTTTCCAGATAGTTTTAAATTCCGCGCTGGTTGCGCCCCATGCTGTGGTGCTGAAAGTTAAGATCGTGCCTTTCGGAAAAAAGGTCAGATTGTTAATGTCGCTCGCCAGCATTGGCCGGCCTGTAGCTATAGTCATAAAAATACCCCCCTTTGTTACTAGATATATAGTGTCTAGACTTATTTACTCTAGATATATTGTATTATAATTTTTAAACTTGTCAAGCATGGAAAATGTTTTGACCAAAAAAATCGCTCAAAATTTGCGCAGGATCAGAATTCAAAAAGGATTGAGTCAGGAACAAGTGGCGGAAATGTCCAATATGCATTGGACTTATTACAGCCGTATCGAGCGGGCTTTGCACAAAGATATTTCCGTGCGCCGCTTGAAAAATATTACAGACGCTTTTGGCGTAACGCTTGATGATGTTGTTTATGGTTAATTTCTTGACAGATTATTATGCCGAAGATCGTTCAGCTTTGCTCAAAACACATGCATGACATTGAACAGCTCAAAATCCATGTCGGACAGTGGCTATCTCTTGCGGTAAGTGTAACCTTTGCGCGCTTTTTTGCGGCCGTATTTTTTGGTTTCTTTGACGCGCGAATCGCGGGTGATCAGACCCTCGTCTTTTAATCTCTTTTTCAAAGCCGCGTTGCTGACCACGATAGCTTTGGCGATAGCATGTGCCAGCGCGCCGGCCTGACCAAATTTACCACCGCCGTGCAGATTGGCCAAAACATCATATTGATTTTCTAATTCAGCCACCTGAAAAGGCCGGTTGACCTGCAGCGCTACTCCGGCGCGTTTGCCGAAATAACCAGCCAGATCCTGTTTGTCGTTGATCACATATTTGCCGCTGCCCGGCCGCAGCACGACGCGCGCCGTGGCGTTTTTACGCTTGCCGTAAGCCAGATACTGAATGCCTTTGGCGTAAATCTCCGCCGGATCTTTGGCGGCGGGCTTTTTCGCGACCGGCGTTTCGTGCTCGACTTTCTTGACTGTTTTCACGGCTTTCGTTTTACTTTCGGACATTCATTGCTCCTTCTTATATTTCTAGTTGCACGGGCTGCTGTGCCAGATGTTCATGCTCCGCGCCTTTGAAAACTTTGCATTTGGTCAGCTGCTTATTGGCCAGACGGCTTTTCGGCAACATGCCGCCCACCGCTGCCAAAATCACTTTGCGCGAATCTTTTTGCATTTGTTTGGCCAGCGTGGTGCTTTTCAGGCCGCCCGGAAAGCCCGAATAACGGCGATATTCTTTGCTCTGCGCTTTGTTGCCGGTCACCACAACTTTGTCGGAATTAACAATGACCACAAAATCCCCGCCGTCCACATTGGGCGTGAAAGTCGGCTTGTTCTTGCCGCGCAAAATTTTGGCCACCGCGGTAGCCAAACGGCCGAGCGTCTTACCCTCGGCGTTAATGAGATACCATTTACGGTCAACTGTTTCTTTTTTCAAATTAAACGATTTCTTAAACTGCAACATGCTCAAACTTTCTCCTTACAATTTCTCTCTGTCATATTTCACATCAGACAAAACCAATCCAACCGCGGGAGCCGTAGCCGCTCTTAATTTACTGCGCCGGCCC
>JAISEH010000060.1 GCA_031264205.1 Candidatus Margulisiibacteriota bacterium | reverse complement strand
AAAGTTTTTGTTATTTCTGAACAGTCCGTCGACAATCCGTATCCTCGAGTCGATCTGGTCAGTGCGCCTTATGAGCAGATCGTGGACACCTGTCTTCAATATCTTGCGGATTATTCCCGCGCGCAAAAAATCGCCGAATTGAATTATCAGCAATTCAAAGAAAATTACGCCATGACCAAGCTTTTGGCGAAAGTAATCTAATTCAACGACTCATCCTCGCGGATGCGCCAAACGTCGTTTTCTTTGACCAAGATCAATTGTTCTTCGCGATCCAACATTTTCTCCTCGGACATTTCCGGCCACAGCACGCGGACTTTGAGCGAGGCTTTGTCCGCGGCCAGCAATTTAATCGCGCCCAATTTGAAATGCTGCGGAAACACCGGAAAAGCCTCAAAATGTTTTTGATATTCGTCCTGGGACACCAGCTCTCTGTCCGCGCGCGACAAATAGGCGTACATGCGTTCCGGCGCTTGATCCTGCCAGGCCTGCAAATAACCGCCGGCCGACTGCCGCACCGCCAGATCTTCGGCCAGCGAAACGCGTGAAGCGCTGTTACCGGAATGCAAGATTAGCAACAGCAATAAAACCGCAATGGCGGAAAATATTCCAACGATTCCACAGATAATTAAAACTCTAATTTTGCGTGTCATTATTTTTTAGTCTTTTTTAATAATTGCTCGTACTGCTCCGCGCGGTATTTGAGGAACGGCGTCAGGCAGTACCAGACCAGCAGCGCGACAATGATGAGAAAAATTATTAAACGCATAATAATATTTTAGCGCGTATCCCTCTGCCGCACAACTTCATACATTAGCAGCGCGGCGGCCACCGAAGCATTGAGCGAAGTGATGCGGCCTTTCAGCGGTATGCTTACTATATAATCGCAAAGCTCTCGCGTCAGGCGCGCCAGACCATTACCCTCGCCGCCAACGACCAACGCGACACCGCCGCGATAATCTCCATCCCGATAATCTTTATCCCCGTCGGCCTCCAGACCGGCGATCCAGACACCCATTTTTTTCAGACGCTTGATGATTTCGTTGATATTCGCGACCTGCGCCACTGGCACCAGATCGGCCGCGCCGGTGGAAGTGCGCCGGACAGTGTCGTTGACCTGCACCGAACGACGCTTGGGAATGATCACGCCGTGCGCGCCAGCGGCCTCGGCGGTGCGCAGTATCGCGCCGAAATTTCGCGGGTCTTCCAGTCCGTCCAAAATCAACAAAAAAGGCGGCTCGTTTTTTTGCGCGGCGCTGTCCAGCAAATCCTGCCATTCGTAATATTGCACAGTCACATCTCTCCGGCGGTTTGGGCGATAAGAGCAAAACCTTTTTCCAGCTCCGCTATGGTCGCCGTGACCGGATAAGCCAGCCGGACAACTTCGCCTGTCGCGCCGCTGCTGATGAGCAGCAGGCCGTTGGCCAAAGCGCGTTTGCGCAATTCCGCGCAAACCGCGCCGGAAACACAAACCAACCCAAGCATATAACCCAGCCCCTGTCGTTGCGCAAAAATGCGGGGATATTTGGCGAGCAGTTTGTCGCAGGCTTCCTCGACAGTTTTTATTTTGGCGGGCATCCGGGGCATTTCGCGCTGGAGAATATCTACCGTCGCACTGCCCGCGGCACAGGCCACCGGATTGCCGGTATAGGTGCCGCCGTGCGCGGAAGTTTTCCAGGCGTCGGAAATTTCTTTCCGCATCACCACCGCACCCAGCGGGAAACCGGAAGCGATGCCTTTGGCCAGCGCCATGATGTCCGGCTCGATGCCGTACCACTCGCAGGCAAACATTTTGCCCGTGCGGCCAAAACCACTTTGCACTTCATCGACGATAAAATAAATTTTATTTTGCGCGCAATACTCGCGCAGTTTTTGGACAAAATCTCTGTCGCGCGCCGCGTAACCGCCCTCGCCTTTGACCAGCTCGATGATGACCGCGGCGATATTGTCGTCGTTCAATCCGGCGACCGCGTCCAGATCGGCCTCGGCAATAAAACTATTCGGCATCAACTCGCCGTAGCCGTCGCGGTAGGCTTTTTTGGCCGTGACCGACAGCGCGCCCATAGTGCGCCCGTGAAACTCGCCCTGCAAGGTGATGACGCCGTTTTTGCCGGAAACATATTTGGCGGCCTTGAGCGCGCCTTCGACAGCCTCCGAGCCGGACTGCGTGAGGAAAAACCGCGCGTCTTTAATTGGCACGATTTTTTGCAGTTTTTCGGCCAGCTCAATATTCGCGGAAATATAAGTGACCCCGGCGCAATTGTGAATGATTTTTCTGGTCTGCTCCAGAGCGGCGCGCACGACTTCGGGGTGGCAATGTCCGGTGGCCGTGACCGCGATGCCGGAAGCAAAATCCAGATAGACTTTGCCGTCCAGACCGTAAAGATACGCGCCCGCGCCGTGATCAATCTCCAATTCGGTGAAATGCGAAAGAACTCTCGATAAAACTTTGTCGCTGCGTTCGACTAGATTCATGCGGCTATTTTAACATAACCCTGACGGAAAAAGCTTTGTATTTAACAAAAAGCGTTCTTAATAGTCACATTGTCAATCACCTGCTGGTCAGTCAAATCTTCCGTAAATAAATATTGACATTCACATTCACTTGCCGAAGCCACAATCAAACAATCATAATATGAAAATCCACAATTGGCTTGCAGCAAAAGCGCATGTTTTATTGTTTCATAGTCAACTATATGACAGCTACAAACATTAAGTACTTCCTCGATTATATTTTGAATAATTTCCGCCGCAAACCCCAGTTTTTTTAAGCAGACATTACAAAACTCGTTTAATACCTGCGTACTGACTAAACAATCATAGGCGTTTAATACAGCAATAGCTTTTTCTTTTTTAACGATATCTTTTGCCGAATAGGCATAGACCAGCACATTTGTGTCAATAAAAACTTTTTTAGCGTTCATTCGCCTTTTCTCTATCAAATTCCCAGAGGTCAGTGTCTATTTGCGCCGCCTTAAAATTATCAGCCGTAACGCCATCTTTTTTACGTCGTTGATATACTCGCTCCTCGACACTGGCACTATCCATAATAGTCACAAAAACATGCGCGGGCAACACACCGCGGTATTGCTGAGGAATTTCTATGACATTATCTCTAATGTCAGACTGAAAAGAAATCGGCACCATTCTTACCTCCAACTTATGTTAATTATATCATATTTGCGAAGTAGAACTCACAATATTTTTTTGATAATTCCGCTTCAACCTCACTCACATTTTCTAATATAGATCAGCTTATAGGATTGCGGCTCGATACTGAGTTTTGCCGCTGTAGTGGTATTGTTGCCGGTACTGCCGGAAACAGTATGCTCATGGCCGCCCGTCTCGGACATAGCGTATAACATAGTTGATGAGCTTGTAGTTTCTCTAAAAGTTTCATAGTAGTCTGTGCTTATGTTGTATGCCCAACTAACTGGAATAGCGTTTTTATTAGTACCAGTATTATCACTATGATGAAAACCATGAGTCGCCTCAATAAGATCACTGGCCGTGCTTCTCAAGCCGTGCCGATGCGCGCCTTTTGTATCCGTGTCTATGCTAACTGAATGCGTATGCGTCGGCAGATTGTCAGCGCTGATAGTCACTTCATTGCCGGTATTGCCAGCCGCTCCACGTTTAGTTGCGCTATCCGTTCCCTTAATAAAGCTATCTACCAGATTAGGACAACCTTTTCCGACATTGGTAGATATACAGGAATACCAGCCAGGCAGAGTAGAATTGTCTGCCCAATTTGCGCCGTCATACATCAGAATTGTGCCCACTGGCAAAATCTCCAGACCGTTTTTAATCGCTTGCAATTCATTGTAAACTAATTTGGCTGATGGATACTGGTCGTCCATTGACGAGGCGGACAAGTTGTTACTACTTTTGATCTTATTGGCAATATTTTCTTTCGTCTCTAAGTTAGCTCCCACCAATTTAGCTGACGGATAATAGCTGTCGCTGGAGCTGCTGCTCAAAGTCCCCGCGGCATCTGTTGAATATAATTGTTTGTTGGCAATGTTTTCCTTGGTATGCAGAGCCGCTCTTACGCCTGCGGCCGAAAGGCTTTTGCCGGTGTCGATATTGTAGCTCGCTCCTTTAAAATCCGTGTCCGTTGCGTCAGTATAATCGCCTGCGTTTGCCATAAAAATACCCCCTCAGTTTAATTTTTGTTCCTTGCTCACAAGCAAGCATACACTTAAATGTTACTCTACTATATTGAACATGTCAAGCGATCGCAGACACAAAAATAAAAATATAAAAAAAGAGTATGAACTGGAATATGCGGCTGAAGATGTCGGCAGTCATATAACCAATTTAAGAATCGCGGCCAAAATGACCAGATACCAATTAGCTCTCTGCACTGGATTAAAAGAATCTGTAA
The DNA here is from genome assembly GCA_031264205.1 of Candidatus Margulisiibacteriota bacterium. Taxonomy (GTDB): domain Bacteria; phylum Margulisbacteria; class Termititenacia; order Termititenacales; family Termititenacaceae; genus Termititenax. The sequence continues at coordinate 3,032 of JAISEH010000060.1, read as the reverse complement.
TCATGCGCATAGAAAAAGGCATTTGCGAGCCAAAACTTAACACTCTGTTTAGAATCATCAATGGACTGGACATGAAACCAGCGGATTTTTGGAAAGTTTTTAATTAAACAGCACTATTAACCAATTTTGTGCGCCGGCGCCGTGATCGATCTCCAATTCGGTGAAATGCGAAAGAACTTTCGATAAAACTTTGTCGCTGCGCTCGACTAAATTCATGAAATGATTTTAGCATAACTGTTTGACATATGTTAAAATTAAGCAAAGGATAAAAAATGTTAAACAACAACATTTTAAGTATAAAAGATAAAATTCTGGCCAGTGTGAATTGCCGGAAAATTATTCTTTTTGGCTCTTATGCCTACGGTGAGCCGCACGCAGACAGTGACTATGATTTTTATGTGATACTGGATGATAACGCTGAAAATCCACTGCGTGTCATGCAGAAAATCTGTTGTAATCTGGGTAATACCAATCTGGTGCCGGTAGATGTTCTGGCGGATTACCAGTCTCGTTTTGAAAAAAGAAGCAAATTGCCTACTATGGAACGCAAAATAGCCAGAGAAGGAATTGTGTTGTATGACAGAAATTGAGCTGGCCAAGCAGTGGCTTCGCTATGCCTACAACGATTTGTTGGTAGCCAAAAACTGTCTGGAGAATATGCGCCCTCAGCAAACGGAAATTGCTTGTTATCATTGCCAGCAATCCGCAGAAAAAGCTTTGAAGGGGTTTTTAGTATATTGCCAAACAGAACCACCCAAGATACATGACTTAAGAGTTTTGTGTCAGTTATGCAGCGAAAAAGACGAAAGATTTTCAACCATATACAACATGTGTTCTGAGCTAACACCTCTAGGCGTTCCGGTTAAATATCCAAATGAATTATCTGCTGATGAAACTATTGCCTCAGCATCAGTAGACAGTGCGCAAAAAATTTACGACTTTTGCTTTGCTAAAATTCCTGAGCAAGCCAACTAATTAATCCTCACTCACACTTTCTAATATAGATCAACGCATACGATTGCGGCTCGATATTGAGCTTGGCTGCTGTAGTAGTATTGTTGCCGGTGTTTGTGCCGGTAGGAAAAGATAGTGTGTTAAAAACAATACTTATCATCTGATAAGTATCTGTAAAGATTGTACCCTATTATTTACTTATGTCAATAGACAAACACCGCATCAAAGAAGAATTTGGTTTGAAATATGACGCCAGAGATATCGGCGCCCATATTCACAAATTACGCCTCGCCCAAAAAATGAGTCAGTACCAGCTGGCGCGCTGTTCCGGCATTGGCGAATCTGTCTTGATGCATACCGAAAAAGGCTCGCGTGAGCCGCGGCTGAACACCCTGCTCAAAATCATCGACGGCCTGGATATATCGCCCGCGGAATTTTGGGCGGCGTTTAAATAACCGGCTTCACCAGCGCAAAACAACTATTTATGCCGTTGGCTTCGCCAGCGCAAAAACCACTTCATAAGTTAACGGATATTGGCCGTTAATTTGTAAATAATTTTCTTGCAAGGCCTGCCACTGCGTTTTGTTCAGCGGCTGCGGAGTGGGGTTTTTTGCGCCGACGGCCTGCATGCTGCGCAACAAAGAACGCAGGTCTGGAAAATACTGTGTTTCTGTTTCCGCCACAAAATCTTCTATAAAAAACCCCTGCTCGACTAGCGCGGCGCGGATCTGCTCCGCTGTTAAAAATTTATGCAGATGGTCTGTCTGGCCGAAAACTTTTTTATAGGCCGCGCGCAATTCCCGCAATGCGCCGGAAGCCAGAGTCGAGAATAAAAAACAGCCCTCGGCGCGCAGAACGCGCCGCGCTTCCGTGAACGCGCGCGAGGGCGACTCCAGCCATTGCAACGCCAGATTAGAAACGAGCAGAGCAAACGAATCGTCGGGATACGGCAAATGCTCCATGTCGCCAATCTGCAAAATAACTTGCGGGTTGGCGTGTAGCCGTTCCTGCGCCTGCTCTATCATACCGCGCGCGCTGTCCAGACCGGCCAATTCTATTTCAGGAAATTTTTCCGCCAGCAAAGCCAGCATTTCGCCAGTGCCACAGCCCAGGTCCAGCGCGTTGGCCGGAGAAATTTTGAGCCGCGCCAATAACCGACGGGCAACTTGTTTTTGCCAGATGGCGCGGCGGTCATATTCACGCGCCGCCCGTGAAAAAGCGGAGCTTATTCTTTGCTTGTCCGGCATTAGTCTAATTTAATTAAATTGTTGAAATTGATGTCGATGCCCAGCACGCCGACAATCTCGCCGTTTTTGCCGAGCAGCGGCTTGGACACCGTGACGCATAGCTCGCCGATATATTTGGAAACATAAAAATCCGAAACCAAAACTTTTTTGGTGGCGACGGCGTCTTTGAACCAGCTGCGGTCGGCAAATTCGCCGCCCAGCGCGCTGTATTTATTTTCATCTTCCGGTTGCGTGATATTACGCGTGATTTTGTGTCCCTGGAGATCGACGACATAAATCAATTTGATAAACGCTTCATTGGCGCTGAAATCCTGCAAAACCGGCTCGATGACAGCCGGGTCGAGCGTCAGCAGCTCCGTGCGATATTTGTCCGCCAGACTGTTGATGACAGAAATCGCCAAACGGCGGCCTTTTTTCTTCAAGCCTTCCAAATCGGAATGGAACAAACTCGGCATGTGTTTTTTGGCCTGCTCGAGCAGCTCGGCTTCGGAAATCGTGGACACGCGGTCCTTGGCGTACTGCGCCATGACCCATTTGTAAATACGCTGCAGACGCGGATCGTCTTTGGCGATTTTTCCCTCCTCGGGCAGACGAAAATGCTCGTTGATCCAAAAAGCGATGCCGGCCGTGCCGGATTTATCGGTGATCGCCACGGACATCGGGCGGTTGAGCAGTTTGCCGGTATCAAAAATATTGTAGATACGTTCGTTTTTGATCGCGCCGTCCGCATGGATACCGGCGCGCGTCGTGTTGAAATCGCGGCCAACAAAAGGCTGATTGGGCGAGATCGGGTCGCCGAGATCGTCATGATAATAACGCGCCACATCGGTG
>JAISEH010000151.1 GCA_031264205.1 Candidatus Margulisiibacteriota bacterium | reverse complement strand
CAAAGTCAGATTGCGCAAAGTTTGCAGGGAAAATTTTTCCGTGTCGTCGAGTTTCACGACTATATCGTACTCCTCATCACCTTCGCGGTATTTCGCGGCGGTCGCGCCGTAAAAAGCGGTGCGCACTTCCAGAGCCACCTGCGCCGGCGAAAACCCGTACAGCGCGGCTTTGGTGCGGTCGATGAGCACCTGCACTTCAGGACGGCCGGTGGAAAGATTGGTCTGAATATTCACCACGCCAGGCGTGCGGTGCATGATAGTCTTGATCTCATCGCCGATACGGGACAACACATCAAAATCCTCGCCGGCCACAACTATCGAGATCGGATCACCGGCATTGGGTCCCATCTGCTCAGCGCCCACGACGATCTCCGCGCCGGGGAAACGAGTCGCCTGTCCGCGGATTTTGTCCACGATCTGCAAAGGCGGCGCGGAAAGCAGTCGGCGTTCTTTAAATGTCACGGAGATGCGCGCCACAGTCGCGTCGTCATTGCCGCCGCTGAAGCTCGAGCCGGTATTGCCGACATTGGAAACAAAACTGCTGATGTCACGCAAATTGTCTTCCTCCAGCAGAATAGTCTCAATTTTGCGCACCAGTTCGTCGGTGGTCTCCAAACGCGTGCCCGACGGCATGTTAATATCGATCGTAAATTCTTCAGGGTCAGTCGACGGGAAAAATTCCTTGGGCATACCCAAGAGCATAAACACGCTGACCAAAAAAGCCACAGCCATCACAGCGAGCACTTTACGATAATTAGTGATACTCCAGCGCAGCCAGCGTTCATAATATTGGTTTTTGAAATTTTCCAGCCAGTTGTCCACACGCTGCGGCAGAGTCGGGCGACCGTGCTCATCAGCTTTGGTGTGGCTGCGCAAAAAAATCTGGCTGATGACCGGATTGAAAACCACCGCCACGGCAAAAGAGGCCAGCAAGCCGACCGAAATAGTTATCGGCAGAAAACGCAGCACCTGCCCGATCATACCGGACCAAAAAGCCAGCGGCAAAAAGGCGAACACTGTCGTCAACGTGGAAGTCAGCACGGGCACCAGCACTTCCGCCGCGCCCTCGATCGTGGCCGTCCAGCGGTCTTTGCCTTCATTGAGCAGCCGGTAAATATTTTCGACCACGACCACCGCGTTGTCGACCAACATGCCGAGCAAAATAGTCAAACTGACCAACACGATAAAATTAAGCGTGAAACCCATAGCCTGAATAACGATAAAGGTAATCAGCATCGACAGCGGGATAACCGTCGCCACGATCGCCGCGTTGCGGAAACCCATAAAAAAGTACAACACGAGCATTACCAGCAACAAACTCAAAAGCAGTGTGTTTTCCATATTGTCCACCTGCGAGTCGATCTCCCGGGAAAAATCCATGATGTACTCGATCTGTGTGCCTTTGGGCAGCGACGGGCGCGTCCGCTCGACTACTTTTTTGATATTATTGGCGATCTCGATAATATTGCCGCCGGAACGTTTTTGAATAGTCAAAGTAACACTGTCTTTTTGGTCGGTGCGGGACAGTGAGGTTTGTTTTTTATTTGTGTCGCGCACATCGGCCACATCTTTGAGCAAAATCGTCTCACCATGAAAAACACCCAAAACCGTGTTGCGAATATCCTCGACCGAAGCAAATTCATTGGGTATACGCACCAAATAGGAGCGCGCGCCGATGTCCAGCGCACCGCCCGGAATATTAACATTGGCCGCCTTGACCGCCGTGGAAAATTGATCGTAAGAAAAATTGTACGCTTTTAAGCGCGCCGGATTGACCACCACCTGTATTTCACGCGTGTAACCGCCGATAATCGTCACATTGGACACGCCGCTGACACTTTCAAATTCCGATTGAAAATCATCGGCAATTTTTTTCAATCTATTGAGGCCGTAATCGCCAAACAAAGAAATAGTCATGATCGGGAAATTATCAAAGCTGATTTCCTGCACCTGCGGCTCCTCAATGTCCGTAGGCAAATCACGGCGCGCTGCCGCGACTTTATCGCGCACTTTTTGCAAAGCGTCTTCCACATTGACTTCGGGCACAAATTCGATAAAAAGCATCGAGTAAGATTCAGCGGAAGTGGAATTCAAATGTTTGACACCGTTGATGCTTTTGATCTGATTTTCCAGCGGCCGCGAAACCAGATTTTCCATGTCCACCGGCGCGACGCCCGGGTAAAGCGTGTAAACCACAATATAAGGCAGCTCCACTTGCGGAAAAGCCTCGCGCGGCATATTGGTGTAGGCGCCCCAGCCGGACAACACAATGCCGACAAAAGCCAGCACGACCAAACTTCTGTAACGCAGGAAAAATTCTACAAATTTTTTCATCTTGCAGCCCTTATAATTTTATTCTTTATTTATTTTCTAATTCTCCGACACAATTTCCACTTCTTCGCCGTCGACAATGAATTCCTGACCTTTGGCAACGATCTGGCTGCCAAAAGCCAGCGGCGACTGCACATAAGCTTTGTCTTCAAATTCAAAATTGACTGTCACGGGCGTGAAGCGCGCAATGTTGCCACTGCTGATCTCGTACAGACCTTTACTTTCGCCGCGCAGCACCAGCGTATCCAGCAGCACGACTTTGGCGTTGGGATAATATTCCAGCGTCAATCTGGCGCGGCCAAACATGCCGGGCTTGATAAAACCGGCGGAATTATCGATCTCGATGCGCACCGGATACGCGCCGGTTTTGTCATCAGCCAGCGAGCCGGCGCCGATAATTTTGCCGGTGTAAAGACGGTCAATCTCGTCAATGTGCACCGCCGCGTTTTGGCCGATCTGCACTTTGGCAATGTCCCGATCTACCACGCCGATCCGCAAAATAATTTTGCTATAATCCGCAACCACGATGACAGTCGAGCCGCGCGAAGCGCTGTCACCCACATCATAATTGATAAAAGACACTACTCCGTCACGTGGCGCGGTCAATGTGCAGTCCTCCAGATTTTTTTTCGCAACATTGTATTGCGCCTCAGTCTGCTGGAACTGCGACCTCGCCGTCTCAAAAGCCTGCTGCGAAATCACTTCCGCTTCGTACAGAGCTTTTTGCCGGTCATAAGAAGCTTTGGCCAGATCGTAAGCCGCTTTAGCCTGATTGTGCTGGGCGGCATTCACTTCGGATTCCATTCTGGCCAGCGCCTGCCCTTTGCGCACAGTCTGCCCCAGCTCGACAAGTATCGCCTCTACAATACCGCCGGTGTTGGTCTGAACATTCATTTTATACAACGGCGTCAATAAGCCGGGGTATTCCTGAATATTGACGGCCGGAGCCGGAGTCAGCGTCAGAGCCGCGACTTTGGTCAATCTCGGCGGCGGAATAGTTTTTTTGCCGCCGCAGCCGGTCAGAAGCAACGCCGCCAGCGCCAAAACTAAAATTTTTTTCATATACAACTCCTTCATTTATTCTTTTGACCGAACCTTCCTACAAAACATTTTGTCCGGCCGCGTAATTTAATTTCGCGCGGGCGTACTCGTAATCATACAACGCGCGGATCAAATTATTGCCGGCGCTTTGCTGCTTGATGACTGCGTCATTGAGCTGCGTCGCCGTGCCGTTGCCGGACTCAAAATCAATTCTGGCAATGCGCAAAGATTCGGCGGCCAGAGAGTCCTGCGCGCGCGCGGTCAAAATATTTTGCGCCTGTGCTTTCACGTCGTCGAGCGAACTTTGAATTTCCATTAACAAATAGCTGCGCGCCAGTTTTAATTGCTCTTTTTGGCGATCGCTGTTATTGGCTTTTTCGTGGATCTTAAACCAATTCGCGCCGCCGGCAAAAAAATTCCATTGCGCGCTGATCGCCTGGGTTTCCGTCTCGCCGGACGCAGTCATCATGGTTTCGGGATCGTAATCTGTTTTTTTCTTGTTGTATGAATAATAAAGCGCGGGCAAAGAACTGCCCCAAGCGTTGAAATGATCGATTTGATTGAGCCACACGGCCTCCTGCGCGGCCAGATAGGACGGGCGCAGACGAGAAGCGTCTTCCGTCAAGGCGGCGGCGTCAAAGTTTTGCGCCAAAATGTCTTCCGCGATTTCCACATTGTGGGTGACCAGCTGCACGGCCGCGTCGACCGGCAAACCGATAGTCGTATTAAAATTGTAGCGCGCCGCCGCCGCCGCTTTGCTGGCGTTGGTTAGATTTTTTTGCGCGTCATAGGCTTGAATGCGCACATCCAGCATTTCTTTGCGCGAGACCAAGCCGTTCTCAAACATTATCTCCGCGTTGCGCGCGTAAGTGTCTGTCAGCGTGGCCAGATCAGCGGCCAGCTTTTGCATGTCGTTCGCCGCCTGCAGATCAAAAAAAGCTTTGCGCACGGACAACACAAATTGCGCGCTGGCATCGTCGTAAACGTAATTGGCCAGCTTGCCGGCTGACCACGACGCGCCGACCGCGCCCAGGCCGCTAAAGCTAAACAAGAGCTGCTGTCCGCTAAACTCCTCGGATTTGGTTTTTGTTTCGTCTTTGTCTGTGCTCATGGCGCCTAGCAGTGCTTGCATTGTCGGATCTGGTATTGTAGGGGTGTCAGACTGGGGAGTTTTGACCGTCGCTTCGGTGTAGCCCAGACTCAATTGCGGCAACGCTACGGCATAACCCTGCCGCGCCTGATCTTTGCTGACCTCGCGGTCTTTGTAAATGATTTTGTGCCGCGGACTGTGCTGCAGCGCATGTTCAATGCTGTGCTCCAGAGAAAAAGTCAGCGCGATCGCCACGGCCAGAAAAAATCTAGTCAATAAAAAACAATTCCCCCGCATCAAAGAGCCGCTCTA
>JAISEH010000099.1 GCA_031264205.1 Candidatus Margulisiibacteriota bacterium | reverse complement strand
AAGTATTGCTAATAATCGCCACCGGCAGCCAATCCAAAAGCCAGCAAACGCCGAAGATCAGCCAAAGCTCCGCGCGGCGAAAAAATAAAACCGGCGTTTTTAGCTTCAAGAGTTTGGCCTGCTGCAAAACGAACAACAAAATGACGCGCAAAACAAAAGCGCTCAAAAGCACCATGACCAAAAAATAACTGTCCGCAAAGATCAATTTAGTAAGCAGCGGCACAAAAAGCAAAATATCGCAAAGCAGATTGGCCAGCGCGTTCCAAAATTCACCGAAGCGGCTCTCCGCGCCGGTCTGCCGCGCGTAAATGCCGTCAAAATAAGTGAAAAACCAGGCCAGAAAAAATCCGCCGACCGCCGCCAGAGGCAGGCCGTAAAGCACAAAACCGCCACCCAGCAAAGCCCAAAAAACCGCGGCCGCGGTCAAAAAATTCGGCGTGCAGCGAAACCAGCGGAAAAAATTTATCAGCCGCAAAAATTTTTTCTCATAAGTTTTTAAACCGCGTCTGTCCCGCCAGCGCAGCATCGAGAGATTCAGCGACATGACAAATTTATCCATTCTGGCAATCGACTTTAACATGCAAAAGTCCTATGTTGAAATTAAAAAATCAAAAAATTCAAACCTCTAGCCATAAATAAATACAAGCCGGTCAAAATTAGCGCGGCATACACACCGGCCAGCACATCGTCCAACACCACGCCCCAGCCGCGCGGCAATTTTTGAATCTGCCGAATGCCCAGCGGTTTCACTATGTCAAAAAAACGGAACAAAGCAAAACCCAGAAGTGTAACGCTTCCACCCATAGCCAGCAGAAATATTTTGGCCGGTAAAGCCGCCGGCATGCCTAAAAGGATGAGATTGGGAATAAACAAAGCAAAATTTACCAGCCAGCCCACAACAAAAGAGGACAGCCAGAGCGCCAACAAAAAAGTAAGGGATTGACCGACCACTTCGTCAATCACAATTTCAGCGGCGTCTTGTTTTTGATGCAGACGGTCATACTCGCCGGAAACCCAAATACTGACGGGGAAAAGCACGGCCAAAAACCAGTGGTAAAACCAGAAAAAGCCTTTAAACCGCGGCACATTCACAACGCCAATATAGATCAACACAGCCAATAAACTGCCCCAGGTGCCGGGGACTTTGGGCAAATAACCGACATAAGCGGCCGTGGCCAAAAAATTAATTATTTTTACATATATTTTGCCAAATGTTTTTTGGAAAAAAGAAATCTTTTCTACCGGCTGCGGCTCCTGACTGATCAAAGCCAGAAATTTTTTCACGCTGTCGGCGGTTTTATGTTTGGTCTTGTAGCCCGGATAATGTTTCGCCAGCTCCAGGTCGCGGCGTAGGTCGAGTTTCTTCAGGCGCGCCACATGATTGTGACCGAGCAATTTGTGATAGCGCGCCAAATATTCCTGCTCGGGCTGTCCGTCCGTCGGGATCAAAAGCGCCTTTTTCTCCAGCTCCGCCAGATCCATAACTGTGGAGTAACCGGAGCGCGTGACGACCAGCGCGGCGGCGTTCATCATTTCTTCCTGCTGTTTTCTATTTAAAATGCCGAAAATTTCCACCGTGCCGATCTTTTTGTGATAGCCGGCTTTTTCCGGTGTGCCCAGCGTGATGACGGTTTTACGACCCTGCAGCACATCAAGCGCGGCCAGTGTTTTTTCCTCAAACACTGTGCGCTGCGGCTCCGGCCCGGAGATCGAAATAAAATAATCCAGTTTTCTTTTGGTCCGGCGTTTCCGGAGCATCGACAAAATGCCGATGTATTCCACATCTTTTTTCTTCAAGAACCAAAAATTGTGCGTCAGCAGGCCGGAAATCGAATTTCCTGCCGTGTCCGGCACGATAAATTTCGTAAAATGTTTTTTGACGCGGCGCATGTAATTTTCCGTAAAAATTTCGCCGAACCAAGTCGCGCGCGCGGTGGACTGCTTGAGTTGATTGGACAAAAAATAGCTGGGTTTGTCCGGCAAATAAATGCCCATGCGCGAATCGGAAAGCACCAGATCAAATTTATATTTGGCGTGCAATTTCAAAAAAGCTTTGTGCTCGTCCAAAACCTCTTTGACAAAAAGCGGCGAATTCAATAAAAAGCGGCGTGAGGAAAAACCTTTTTTGCGGAAAACTCTGTTAAAAGAATAATCGCGCAGCGCAAAATATTTGGCGACCGACCGCCCCAACTCCTGCCGCAAAAAAGCCAGCGAACGGCCGTAAGCGATGATGTACGTCTGATACCCGTGCTCAATCGCCGCCTGCACCAGCGGCAGCGTACGCGTGGCATGACCTAAACCATAGGAATTAAAAGCGAAAACGATTTTTTGCTTTTTATTTTGACGCATGAGATTGATTATAGCAAAAATTAGAGAAATTCGGGATATTTAATTGGCGGCAGAATAGCGTAGAAAATCTTGTAAAATTTTTTGGGCAAAATTTTTGGCTTTTTTGTCCAGCCGGCTAAAACCCCGCAACAATTGCGCTTCCGCCGCGCTTTCTTTTGTCGCCGCATTTTTGCGTTCCGACTCCGAAAGTTCCTTAAACCACCAATTCAAATCCAAACCGTAAGCTTTGCTGATATTAAACAGCGTCACCAAATGCGGCAAGCGCTGGCCTTGGAGCAGACGATAATATTGCGCGTATTCCAAATCCAAAAAATCAGCGGTCTCTTCAATGGTCTTGCGGCTGTTCCGGCGGAGCAATTGCAATTTTTTGCTAAACAACGCCTTCAGCTCAGCGTCATTTATTCGTTCTCTCACTGGACACATCCTTGCTTCTATATAGTACCTAAACAGACAGCCCCGCCGCTTCCACCAGTTCGTAATCTTTCGCCACAGAATTACCGGCGGTGGTGAGATAATCGCCGAGCATGAAGCCGTTGGCGCCGGCGGCGAAAACCAGATCTTGCCGGTCTTTTAATAATTGCTCGCGTCCGCCCATCACGCCGATATTTTTGTCCGGCAGGAAAAATCTAAACAAAGCAATAGTCCGGCAAATATCCTCAACACTCAACGGCGATAGTTTTTCCAAACGCGTGCCAGCGATAGGATTGAGAAAATTCAGCGGCACGGACTCAGGAGCCAGCTCCGCGAGAGCCAAGACTAATTCCACACGCTGTTCTTTGGTCTCGCCTAGACCGATTATGCCGCCGCAGCACAATTCCAAACCGACTTCTTTGGCCACGCGCGCCGTACGCACTCTGTCCGCGTAAGTGTGCGTCGTGCAAATTTGCGGAAAATAAGACTCCGCCGTTTCCAGATTGTGATGATAGCGGCACAAGCCGGCATCTTTTAATTTTTGCAGAGATTCTTTATCAATAATACCCAGCGAAGCGGCGGCATGAACACCCTCCGCGGCGATCAAGCGCACAGCCTCGATCACGCGGTCTATATCCTGCGAGGAGAGACCTTTGCCGGAAGTTACAATGCCGAAACAGTGCGCGCCGTTTTTTTTAGCGAGCAAAGCTTTGGCCAAAATCTGCTCCGGCGGCAGGAGCGCGTAAGTTTCCACACCAGTTTGATGCCGCGCGGACTGGGCGCAGTAGGCACAGTCTTCCGGGCAAGAGCCGGATTTGGCATTGACTATGCTGCATAATTGCGCGTGCTGGCCCGTATATTTGTCGCGTATCTCCCGCGCCTGAAGCATTAGTTCGGGCAATTCGGAGTCGGGAGTATTGAGGATAGCAAGGCCATCGGATTTAGTGGGCATACAAAACTTTATACAACATTTCCTTCAGCCCGTCCAGATTTTGCGCGGCGGCGGCGGAAATACTCAAAGTTTCGATTTGTGGAAATTCCTGCTTAAACCGCGTGATATTTTCTGTGCTCTCCGGCACGTCAATTTTATTAAAAACGACAATTTGTTTTTTCCTGGCCAGTTTCGCGCTGTAGGCTTTTAATTCCTGATTGATAGTCCGGTAACTTTGCGTCGGGTCGCCGGACAGACCGCTGGCGTCGATCAGATGCACGACAATTTTCGTCCGCTCGATGTGGCGCAAAAACTCGTCGCCCAGACCTGCGCCGTCCGATGCGCCCTCGATCAGGCCGGGAATATCCGCAATGACAATATTTTTTTTGTATACCGGCAATATGCCCAGATTGGGCGAGAGCGTGGTGAATGGGTAATCGCCGATCTTCGGTTTGGCGTTGGTCAGCATCTTGAGCAATGTGGACTTGCCGGCATTGGGCAGACCGACCAAGCCGACATCAGCGATCAGTTTCAGCTCCAATTCCACGCGCAATTCCTCACCGGGCAGACCGGGCTGGGCATAAGTCGGGGCTTGATTGCGCGAAGTGGCAAAATGATAATTACCCTGCCCGCCTTTACCGCCTCTGGCCAGCAAAAATTTCTCGCCGGGTTTGGTCAAATCCACAATTATCTTTTTGGTCTCAGTGTTGCGGGCAATCGTGCCGCAGGGCACAAGTATCACAATATCATCCGCGTCGCGGCCGGCCATTTTATTGCGCATGCCGTTTTGCCCGTCCTGCGCCATAAATTCTTTTTTGTAGCGAAAGTCGTTCAGTGAATTTAAGCCCGTATCCGCTTGCAGGTAAATCGAAC
>JAISEH010000009.1 GCA_031264205.1 Candidatus Margulisiibacteriota bacterium | reverse complement strand
CCGCGCAAAATATGCCCAGTCACAATCATGGTTTGACAGGTTTGAGTGTAGTTTCCGGTGGCGCCCATACTCATACGGCAAGCGGCTTAGCGGTCTCAACTGTGGACAATCATACGCATAGTTTTTCCGCGACGTCATCTTCCAACGGCTCGCATAATCATGCTTTTCCAGTTACCGGCGCAAACAATAATGATCATAACGGTGCTGAAGGCAATGGCGCGGCGGATGTGGACGCCGCTTTCCACGACGATTCTTATACCCGAGACGACGGAGCGCATACGCACACTGTGGAGACCTCTATTTCCGGCGGCGGCCACACACACACTGCTGGCGGCGATTTTAGCGAGAATGGTTTTCATACGCACAGCATTGAGGGAAATGCTGGCGCTTCTGGCGGCGGCGTGTCTTTCGATGTGACGCCGGCTTACTATACTTTGATCTATATAAGAAAATGCGAGTAACGGATTATTGGAGGTTGTTAGAGTAAAAATGGCGGCCTGGTGTTGTGGCGTTCTGCTGTCAACAGGGCGCGGTATTTCTGGAAGCCTTCGGGATTACTGGCAAAAGCATAAAGGGCAAAGAGCACATTGGCGTTTTTATTGTCGAACTTATAATTATCATAGACGATCTTGATATTTTCAGGAGGCTGCTGCCGGGCAAAACTTTCTTGAATAAAATCGCGCGTGAGCTGCTTGTCCCACGGCAAAGCCGCATTGGTGTCGCGATAACGGAAATAATAGCGATAAATTTCTCTCAAGTTAAGGGACTCCCAGTAATTCTGGAGTTTGTCCGGCAGGTTTTCCGCGGACAACCATTGCCGCAGTTTGGCGTCGTATTCCGGCGCGACTTGCCGCCACTCCTGATATTTTTCGCCGGCGCGCAAAAGGTACATTGGTTTTTCGGACAAAATTTTCGGCAAAAAAGAAGCCAGAGCTTCATTTAGCGTCTTGGTCCGCCGCACGCCGCGGCGTTTAAGCTCGGCACGGCGCATGTCCTGCGTGTCGTGCAGCAGGTCAATAAAATTTTTGCGTATTCCCCTGTCAAAGCAGCGCAAAAGAATTTTCTCTTGGTTTAAAGTATTCAGTTTGGGCACGGCGTGAGTGGGACTGATCCGCTCGAAAAACAAGTCAAATGTTTGCGAATAATTAGGAATATCCTGTTTGCGGAAAGTGACTTTGTATTGAGAAAAAAATTCAGTGGCCGGGGTTTTTAGGACGGGAAAATCCTCAAGCAAGCGCTCGATCGGCCAGGAATTTTCATAATAAATAGCATTGTTGAGAAGCATTTGTCTGCCGTAAGGGTTGATAAGCAGCAGAGAATCTTTTTCATTGTAGATCCGGATCAGGGTTTGCAAAAACTCCAGCATTTCCGCGCCGGGCTCTTCGTCCGCGGCCAGCTGGCCGGCGCCAAATATAGATTTGGGCAGACTGATTTTTTTCTGCTGGCAGCGCGCGATAAAAAAATTAATGAGCGCTCTTTGATGTTCATTTATTTGTTTTTTAGCCGCTTTGAGCGTAGTATTGACCGATTTTTCCTCCAGCAGTTTTAGGACGCGGCTGGCTTTCAGCAATTTGCCAATGTCGTTATTTTCTTGATAATGCTTGACCAGATCAAAGAGGATTCTTTCCAGCGGCTCGGGATGCAGGGACTGCGAGCGTATCCAGCAGTAGCCTTTGTAGCGGCGGGTAAAAAGCTTGTCAAAAACGTCGGCCAAGCCGTGTTTTCCCAGCATCTCCCGTACGGCGGCCTCTTCGTAAAGATAGCGGGTTTCCTCGGTGAGCGGCTTGCCGGTTATTTTTCCGAGCATAATATAAAATTCCAGATCGGCCTCTTCTTGACGCAGTTCTTCTATATAATTTTGAAAAAATTTGCCGGTTGAGGCGTCGTAAAAAATCCTGTCCAAATCGGCCTGCGCCGCCCGATGAAACGCGGTCTCGAAATATTCTTTATATTTGACGAGTTTAGCCAGCATAAACAGTCATACCTTGGTGTATGTATAGCACGAAAACGGACGTTAGCGCAAAATTATCTGAACATGCCCGGATTAGCTCTTTTTACAGAATCCATGGGGTTTCCCATGTCCACGAGAGGAGATGTTCTCACGGCGTCCATTAGGAGAAGTTCATTTGCCGAACGCTGGCCGGCAATTTTTACAGAGTGATTTCCATTAAATATCCCGCCGAGAGGGATTATAAAATTGCTGCCCCAATTATTGGGATAACCTTTGTCCAGCGCTTTAGCCAGCGCTATTTCCGGCGTCTTGGGCGTGTTGAAATTAAACAGGCCAAAGAAAGGGATCAAGCCGCTGCCCAAGTCGGCATCGATAGCCTTGGCGGTGTTCAAACTATAATGCAGCGTTTTAAGATTTTCCGTGTTCGTGGCGGTAAGCGGCACATAGACGATCTTTGCCACATTGCTGTCATCATGCAAAATATTGGTTGGGTCCAGCCATTCATACCAGGGATTGGTATTATACAAAATAACCAAAGCGTTGATGTCCAGCGGATCGGCGATGTTTTCCAGCGGCAAACTCAGCTCATAAGCCTTATCCGCGGTTATTTCGGAAATTTTTAATTGCTCGCCGTCACGATTTTTATTTTCCAAATAATTTTTGGCTATATGGTGGAGTTGATTGTTTTTGTCCACCAAGAAAATTCCCTCGGTAGAAGACAATTTAAATTTGTCCGCCAGCCAATTAGGAAATACTATATAGACATCTTGTTCCAGGTAATTTTTGTTGTCGCTAATGTTCCCGATGTCGACATAACCTGCTTTTTTTAAACTTTCTTTTTC
>JAISEH010000122.1 GCA_031264205.1 Candidatus Margulisiibacteriota bacterium | reverse complement strand
TGGCCGCGCCGCCAGTCGTCATTGTCCATGCAGGGCAAATCGTCGTGCGCCAGTGAATAAGAATGTACGATTTCCAGCGCACAGGCGGCCGGTAAAATTTCCGCCTCGGCCACGCCCAGTAATTCAGCCGCCGCAAGCATCAATGCCGGACGTATCCTTTTGCCGCCGTTGAGCACGGCGTAGCGCATAGCTGCGGCTAATTCCCGTGGAACATCCGGCGGAAAAGTCAGATAATTATTCAGAGCTTTTTCAATGACGGCCGTTTTTTGCGTCAAATAAGCGGCGAGTTTAGGCGGCAAAATTGGTCTCCTCAACTTTGCCGTTTTTCTTGGTAATCGTTTTGACTTCTTTTTCCACGCCTTTTAAATAATCGTGGCATTTTTTAGTCAGTGCCAGTCCGGACTTGTACAATTCCAGCGCGTCATCGAGCGTTTTCTCGCCGGACGACAAATCGTCAACGATTTTTTCCAGTTTTTTCAAATCAGTTTCAAACCCCATAAATCTCCCGCACTTCAGCGTCAGCGCGGCCATCGCGCATACTGATCGTAATTATATCATCTTTTTGTATTTTCTTTACGGACATTACCGGCTGGCCGTCTTTTTCCACCAGCGCAAAACCGCGCTTCAGGATCTGCAGCGGATTGAGGTCTTCCAGCCGGTCAGCCAGATAACGGCAATTTTCTCGCGCCTTTTCCAAAATCCTTTGCAACAATTCGTCCAATCTCTGTCCGCCATAATCCAGCTCTTGATACTGATCGGCCAGCAAACGTTCCAAACCTCTCTGCAAAAAATCCGCCAAATCGTCGATTTTTTGCCGCAATTCTATTTTGTCCGGCACGATTAACTCCGCCGCGACTGACGGCGTGGCCGCGCGCAGATCCGCCGCAAAATCTGTGATCGTAAAATCCACTTCGTGCCCGACCGCGCTGACTGTCGGCAGTTTACAGGCCGCGACCGCCCGCGCCACTTCTTCCGTATTGAAAGCCTGCAAATCTTCCAGCGAACCGCCGCCGCGCGCCAGCACGATCACATCATAATCGCCGACTTCCTGTGCGAGATTGAGATTTTCCACAATGCTCGGCACAGCCGAGTCGCCCTGCACCAGCGTTGGATACAAATGAATTTCCAGACCCGGATCGCGGCGTTTGGTGACTGTGATAATGTCGTGTATCGCCGCGCCTTCCGGCGCTGCCAGCACGGCGATTTTTCGTGGATATGGAGGGATTGTTTTTTTGCGCTCCGGCGCAAAAAGTCCTGCTTTGGCCAATTTTTCTTTTAACATTTCAAAAGCGCGCGCCAGATCGCCCAAACCGGCCGGCTCCAAAAAATAAACCTGCAAACTATAGGAACCGCGTTTATTGAAAACCGCCAGCTTGCCGCGCGCCTGCGCCAGATCGCCGTCCCGCGGCGCGTATTTGAGCCGCGCGGCAAAATTCGCAAAGACCACGCAGGACACCTGCGCGGAGGCGTCTTTCAGCGTGAAATACCAATGGCCGCCAGTTGTGCTTTTTTTGAAATTGGAAATTTCCCCCTCGACGACCAAATTGTTGAGCACAATATCCGTGTCCACCAAATCTTTGAGATAATCGTTTAGCGCGGAAACGGTCAGAGCTTTTTCCAGCATGGGCGGATTATAACATCAATAAAACACCCAACGGGGTTTACAACTTCTCGATCTGCGCGACAGTTTCTTTGAGTATATTCAGGACGGCTTTTCTATTCTCCGGTTTGAGGCGGGACAACGTGTTTATCACTAAATCAACATAACTGTCTTTGACATCCGTGCGGCGGCGGGACGGCAAGAAAGACTCCGGTGTCACGCCCAGAGCAGAAGCGATATTGTGCAACATTTTTATGGTCGGATTGCGCTGACCGCGCTCGACCTGGGATAAATAATTAATGCCGGCATTGATACTGTATGCGACTTCCTCTATGGAAAGCTTTTTGCTTTTGCGGATAGCGCGTATTTTTTCGCCAATACGAGCCAGCAAAATGTCCGCCATAAATCACCTCTTTGCAAATTTTCTTATGGATTAAATTTCTCTGCCATGCGCTATTGTTATTATCACTAAAGAGTGATATACTATAGGGGTAAATAAAAAAGAAGAAAGGGGTTGTTATTTATGGCAAACAATTACACAGACAAATTTGAGGGAACACCATATTTCATCAAGAAAGGCGAACAGCTTTCCGCGGCAGGCATGACCGCGGCGCTGAATACCAAAGAAAATGTGGCCAATAAAAAAGATACTGTAAACAATGATTCTACAGAATATCCTTCATCCAAAGCGGTCTATGATAGTTTGAATGAAAAAGACAACAGTGCATTACACAAAGCCGGAACGGAAACTATCACCGGCATTAAAACTTTTGGCACGACGGACGCGGCAGCCGAACCATTGCTGGGCATGGCCAAAACAGCCGACGCCACCAATGACGGCACAAAATTTGCTTCCGAAGCACAGGCCTATAAAAAGCAAGATAAATTATCTAGCACGCAGTTAGCGTTGTTAAATTCGTTGAGCACACTGGGCTTTTTCCCGAGGGGCACAATACTGCCATTTAG
>JAISEH010000104.1 GCA_031264205.1 Candidatus Margulisiibacteriota bacterium | reverse complement strand
ACACCGCAGGCCACGGCAGACAATTTTTCGTCCGCGCGCAGCTGCCGCACTGTGCTGTCCGGCGGATACACTTCGTCCACAGCGGGCGTAAACAAAATATCTGTGCGCGCGGCAGACAGTAATTCTTTATCTCGTGTCAGGTCGCGCGGATATTTGGCATAGTCCTCCTGCGGACCGAATTGTTTAGGATTAACAAAAATCGAAACGACCGCGGTGTCACACGCGCTTTTGGCCTGCTCGACCAGTGAGAGATGCCCGGCGTGTAAATAACCCATAGTCGGCACGAAACCAATTGTTTGGCCCTTTTTTTTCAATTCAGAAATTTGGGCGGCGATCTCCGCGGCGGTTTTAACGATCAACATTATTTTAGGGCAAAAACCTCACTATAGTCCAAAAAATGACCGCCAGAATCACGGCCAAAATTTTTAATTGCAAATTATTTGTCACTATTTTCAGCATTTTCCTTTTCCTGCCGCGCGGCTTTTTTTTCTTCTTCTTTTTTCTTGATATCACACATTATACACAATTTTTGCATTTCACCGGTAGTTTTATTTTTGCGCTCGATCAGGAACGCGCCGCAAACCGGACAATTTTCTTTCAGCGGTTTGTCGTTGCAGGTAAACGTACATTCCGGATACCCCGTGCAACCGTAAAAAACCTTGCCTTTGAAACGCCCTTTGCTGCCTTTGCGCTCAACGATTTCACCACC
This sequence comes from Candidatus Margulisiibacteriota bacterium, assembly GCA_031264205.1. Lineage (GTDB taxonomy): Bacteria > Margulisbacteria > Termititenacia > Termititenacales > Termititenacaceae > Termititenax. The sequence goes on along the minus strand of JAISEH010000104.1, from coordinate 3,203 downwards.
ACACAACGGACATTGCACGTCTTCTATTATCTTGGGTATCGATCTGGTATTGCGACATTCGGGAAATCCCGTACAGGCAATAAAGTCGCCGAAACGCCCGGACTTGATGACCATAGGCTTACCGCATTTTTCGCAAATCTCGTCGGTCGGCCGGTCTTTGATGCGCATGTCTTCCATTTTTTCTTCCGCTTGCACCAGGTCCTGCTCAAATGGCGTGTAAAAAGCGCCCAGCATTTTTTGCCAATCCTGCTGGCCGTCCTCCACTTCATCAAGCTCCTGCTCCATGCCGGCCGTAAAGCCCACGTCGACGATTTTCGGAAAATGTTTGCGCATTTGTTTGTCCACAGTGAGTCCCAGCTCGGTCGGCGCCAGCGCCATGCCCTGTTTGTCCACGTAAGCGCGCGTCTGCAAAGTGCCGATGATCAGCGCGTAAGTAGCGGGACGGCCAATGCCCAGCTCTTCCATCGCTTTGACCAGCGAGGCTTCGGTGTAGCGCGGCGGCGGCTGGGTAAAACATTGCTGCGTGTCGACCGCCTGCACTGCCAAAATCTCGCCTTCGTTTAATTCTGGCAGGAGCGCGGCTTCCGCGTCGGTATTTTTGTCTTCGTCGAACGCATAAACTTTTAAAAAACCCTGCTCTTTGATGACAGAGCCGGTTGCTTTCAATAAATAATCTCCGGCCTGTATTTCGATCGAAGTCTGATCGTAAACAGCCGGTATCATCTGCGCAGCCGCGAACCGCCGCCAGATCAGCGTGTAGAGCTTTAATTGATCCGGCGTCAAATATTGCGCCAGCGTTTCCGGTGTCCGCGCCACGGCGGTCGGGCGTATAGACTCGTGCGCGTCCTGCGCGGATTTGCTTTGTTTGTAAACGTTGGGTTTTTCCGGCAAAAATTTCGCGCCGAAACTACTCTGGATAAAATCCCGCAACTCAGTCAAAGCCTGCTCGGCTATTCTAGTCGAGTCCGTGCGCATATAAGTGATCAAACCGGTTTGCCCTTCGCCAATATCCACGCCCTCATACAGCGTCTGCGCGACAAGCATGGTGCGGCGCGTATTAAAACCCAGTTTATTCGCGGCTTCCTGCTGCAGTGTACTGGTAATAAAAGGCGCTTTGGGATTTTTGCGCCGTTCGCTGCGTTTGACATTGAGCACTTTAGATTCACTGGACAGAATCGTTTGTTTGATTTTCTCCGCTTCCTCCGTATTGGGCACAATAAAATCCTGGATTTTTTCAACAGTGTTAAAAACTTTAGCTTTAAAAATTGTATCCTTCTGATACTGCGCCTCGATATTCCAGTATTCCTGCGACGTAAATTGTTTGATCAATTCCTCACGCTCGCAGATCAAATGCATCGCGGCGGATTGCACGCGGCCGGCGGAGAGCCGCGGCTTGACTCTTTTCCAGAGCAGCGGCGAAATTTTGTAACCAACCAGTCTGTCCAGTAAGCGCCGCGCTTGCTGGGCGTTGACGCGGTTCATGTCGATAGTCCGCGCTTTTTGAAAAGAATTTAGCACGGCGTTTTTGGTGATCTCGTTAAATTCGATGCGCTCAAATTTTTCCGGCGGCAGATTGAGCGCCTGCACCAGATGCCAGGCTATCGATTCGCCCTCGCGGTCCGGGTCAGGCGCCAGAAAAATTTTTTCGGCTTTGGCGGCGTGCTGTTTTAATTCTTTGAGCAGCTTGCTCTTACCTTTGATGACGCAGTAGCTCGGTTCAAAATTATGCTCAATATCAACAGCCAAGCGGCTTTTGGGCAGATTGCGCAAATGCCCCATGGAGGCCACCACTTTATAATCTTTGCCCAAATATTTTTCCAGAGTTTTAGATTTGGCCGGCGATTCGACGATCACCAGATATTTGTACGCCATGCGCTAACCCCCATATATACTCTATAGGGAAAAAGAGAGGGTTGTCAAGTAAATCGAAAAACTATTTCCGCATTCATTTCCGTTTTTAGCCGGTGGTCAATTTCCGGTAATACTCCTCCAGCCGCGCGGCCTGTTTTTGCATATTGAATTGCGCCTCGACCAGGCGGCGGCCGTAGGCCGCGTACTCCGGCCAGCGTTCCGGTGCGGAGAGCAGTTTTGCGATATTCGCCGCCAGCTCGTCCACATCTCGCTCCGGAGCCAGCAGGCCGTTCTTGCCCTCCTGGACTATTTCCGGTATACCGGAATGATACGTGGCCAGCAGCGGCCGCCCGATCGCCGCCGCTTCGATGAGCACAGTCGGCAGTCCCTCGCTGTCGCCATTGCGCGCCGTGACGGACGGTGACATAAAAATATGGCATTTTTTTATTTCCGCGATATACTCCGCGTGACTCCGGCCGCCCAAAAACTCAACTTGATAGTGAAAAGCCGAACTCTCAACTTCTTGTTTTAACTCCGGCTCTAGTTTGCCCGTACCGATGATTTTTAAACGCAGTTGTGGATATCGCGGCGCGATTTTCAAAAAAGCGCGGATGCCGTAAATAAAGCCTTTTTTCTCCACGAAACGTCCGCACATAAGTATATTTACAGGCTGATCTGGCGGATAAGCGTTAAAAGCATAAGGAAATTTGGCCGGGTCCGCGCCGCCATAAACCACCTCCACTTTGTCCGCTGGCGCGCCCAGTTTGAGCAGATCGCCGCGCATTTTTTGCGAACAGGCCAGAAATAAATCGCCGCGCCGGAATAACCGGCGCAATTGCCAGCGGTACACCGGATTGCGCGTGTGTTGATAGACATCCAGTCCGTAAAAACTGGTGATCAGCGGCACGGGCAGTTTTTTCAAAAAACCAAGCGCCGACACGCCGACATAGCCGTAATGCGCGTGAATTAACTGCGCTCCGTCCACCGGTAACATTCCACGCAGATATTTTTCCGTCCCGACGCGGCATTGCGCATAAGGGAAAATTTCCGCGTTGCGGCGCTGCCAGGCGTAGACAATAGTTTCCGTATTACGGAAAAGACGCAGCGGCTCGTAAATAAAAGTTTCGGAAAGATCCAGAAACCGCGCGGTGTACAGAGCGATCTTAGGCATTTTCTTCTTTGGCTTTTTGCAATTTATAAAGTTTTTGGTAAAGCGGACAGGTTTGCAATAATTCCGCATGTTTGCCGATAGCGATGATGCGGCCGTCCTCCAGCACAGCGATGCGGTCGGCGTTGACGATCGTGGACAGGCGGTGCGCGATCACAAAAGTCGTGCGGTTGCGCATCAGATT
>JAISEH010000101.1 GCA_031264205.1 Candidatus Margulisiibacteriota bacterium | reverse complement strand
TGCCCGATCTGGCGATACGCTACGGCTGGCGGCAAAATATTTTTGAGCAGGGGCGCGGCTTGGAAGAAAAACTGACCGCCAAATACACACCGCTCAATTTTGATTTCGGCGAATTGAGTTACAGTTACGAAAATCTCTACACGATCGGTCAGGGCACGAACGACCCGCAGCAAAACGATAGCTTAAACACTTTGAGCGGCTTTGTGCAGACGACAGTGGTCGAACGCGACGATATTAAAGTGACTAACACTCTGACTTTTAAATTGAACAAAGATATTTCCAACGTCATTATTGACAATATGATCGTGGACATCAATTTGACGCGGTTGCATTTTTTTGACCGCGAAAATCCGGAATATTCTTATTCCTTAAACGCCTTTTACGCAAAAGGCACGATAAATTTCTAAATTTAAGCGAGCAGGCTTTGCCAAAATAAGTTAAAATTAGCCCCTCATGTTTATGCTACGTGTTTTTTTATTGGGCTTGTGTTTGAGCGGTTTGCTGAGCGCCGCCAATCTTGATTACGCGCAGGCCAAAAAATATTTGCAAGATGGCCATTATGATGAGGCTTACCGCGTGTTTGGCTATGTCGGCGCCAACCGTCGGCATTTGCGGCCGTACTGTGATTATTACCGCGCGCTGGCTTCGTATCAAGCCGGTCAGACCGCGCGTGCCACGGCGATACTGGAGAGATACATAACCCAGGAAAACATTCCCTATCTCGACGAGGCTTTGGAATTGCTGAACGATTGTTATCTGGCTCTGGACCGCGCTCCGGAAATTCACCCGCTGGCCGCCTACAAAAAAGTCGGCAAGCTTTTCGCCAAAAGCCAGTATCCCGAAGCGCTGCGTTTGCTGGACGCTGTTTCGGCCAACGCGCAAATGAATGATTTGCCAGAAGATGTTTACTATTATCAAGCGCGCGCTTACATGTACTGTGCCGAGCCGGACCGGGCGCGGCGGATTTTGCTGGCGCGCGCGGGCGCCGGATCGGTTTATTATCTGGGCGTGCTGGCTCTGCACACCCGTCAGACCGCGCTGGCTTTGCAGAGATTTAATGAGGTTGTCCAGAAATATCCGGCTGCGGAGTACGCGCCGCTGGCTCTTTACAATCTGGCGCGGTATACCCGTGGCGAAAATAGTCTGCGTCATTATCAGCGTCTGTACAGGGATTATCCGGATTCGCGCTATGCTGACGACGCGGCCTGGGAAGTCGGTTCGGTTTATTTTCAACAGAAAAATTATCAGCGCGCCGCGGCGGTTTTCCTGGAAGGTTACGGCCTGGATAGATATTCGGACAACGCGGATTCTCTGCTGTACTGGGCTGGTAAGTCTTATCAGAAATTGCGGCGCGCCAAAGATGCCGAGTTGATTTTTCAGCAGGCCACGCGGGAATTTCCGGCGCGTTTTTACGGCTGGCGCGCCGCGCAGCAGCTCGGTATAACTCCGGTTATACCTTCCGACAATGTGCAGCTCGCGGACATCAAGCCGCAGACTGACCGCGCTTTGCTGGAGCTGGTCAAGCTGGGTGAATATGCTGACGCTCTGGCCGAAGCGAGATTATTGACCGACCACAACAAACAAGAAAGGATTTCCACCGCTTTGCGCATTTATTTGGCACATGCCGCTTACCGCTCCGGCAGTTATTTGGACGCGATCAATTTAAGCGCCGGAGTTTTGGCCGACGCGGAAAGAACTCATGACCATACTGTGCTCGCGCCGCCGGAATTGTGGCGGATCTGTTTTCCGCAGGCACAGGCCGAGCTGGTCCGCGCCAACGCCGCGAAAAATAAACTGCCGGTCAATTACGTGTACGCGCTGATCCGCGAAGAGTCGCGTTTTGACGAAAAAGCGCTGTCGCCAGCCAACGCCTATGGCTTGATGCAGCTCATACCGGCCACGGCTTTGCAGGTCCTGCGCCAAGAACAGATTTTGACCGACGGATTTGCGCCGGAGATTTTGCGCCGGCCGGATCTGAATATTTTGCTGGGCACAGTTTATTTGCGGCAAATGCTGGAGCAGTTTGGCGACAATCAGTATCTGGCGCTGGCGGCTTACAACGCCGGCCCCACGGCGGCGGCGCGTTGGCTGCGCCAGCACGGCGGTTTGAAAAATTTTGACATCGACATTTTTGTCGAAAGCATTGCCTACACGGAAACCCGCAATTATGTTAAAAGGGTGATGCGGGGATATTGGCTGTACGAGTTGATTTATGGAGTGTTGGAAAGTACCTGAATTACAGATATTGGAAGCCAAAGAATTTTGCTGACTTCTTGAATTATTATTGAGCCATCGGGTTGTTCCACGATATCTAAATGATCCACTAGCGGTCCACCTAAATTAAAACTGTTGCGGCCTGATTGTTCTGGCGAAGCGTAATGAACTGCATATGCTTGTTTAGAACTCTCTATATGGATTAAATCATGTGGATTTTTTTCGTCAACCTTAGTACTGATTTTTATGCCGAACTTTTCCAAAACGGCCGTGGATGACATATACAGGACGCATTGCGCCGCGGCTTTCTCATCAAGAATATACGCGGTAGCGTTTTCTGGGTTCAAGATTGGCGGCAGATTAGAATTTTGGACGATGTAAGTGTCCTCAGGATTATCTGAATAATGCATGCCGCTAAAGTTTTGATTTTCATCAAACAACATCTTGGTGTTGTTGCTAGAGGCTATTATGGTCGGTGCATAAACTATTTGTTCCGTGAAATTTCTGGCTAGAGAATGGGCAAAATTGGGAATATATCCTTGGTTCAGACCGGTTGCGCAGGCCGCCGCCACAACGGGGCTTTTGGGAGCACAATAACGACTGCATTTTTGCATCTCAGCATTGTCCGTGATGTCCAGCATTTTAGAGTCCAGTTGTTGGACAAAGGTATTAAATTTGGTCAGTAGCTCCGGATTAGCTTCATTAAAATAGAGCTGTTTTATTTCCTCTTCAGAGAAAGGCGGAAAAGACCATTGTTTAGTCAACGTGTTAATGATTTGAATAAGGTCAATATTCCCAGTAATGTTGCCTAGAGAAAGAGAAAAAGAAATCCCACTAGGCATGCCGTGTCCGCCCAGATAGATTAAATCAATGAGACGTTGTTTGCCTCCGTCAGGAGTATTGCAATTGTAGGTGTTAGCAAAAATATTTTCTAATTCTTGATCACTCTCGACTTCGTAATAACAAACTTGATACCCGTTGGCAATTAATTCTGTGATGTTATTAATTTCAAAAGCGCCATTGGGATCGTCTTTGTTAAAAATAACTAGGGCTATTTTTTGGTCAGGATCCAGAGGCTGCTGGCGAAAATCCACGATTTTTTGTAGTTCAGCGGCGCTGGCAAAACGTTCCGGAAATGTAATTGGTGACGGTTTAGCTGGTGGCGGCGGATTTAAATTGGGGACGGTTAAATTTTGACATTCCTGCCATAAAGCTTCTAAAGCGGTTTTTTCCTCTCCGCTCACGGGCGTCTTTGCCAGATCCTCGGCGGAACAAAATTTCCGCAGGAAAAGATAATTAATAGCGGATGTAGATTGTTGTGAAAGATTTAATAGATATAAAAAATCCCCTTTTAAATCTGCATTGGACAGTATAGAGTGAAGTGTTGTTTTTTCACGAAATGCATCCATTACTTTAAAGATATTTTCAATGTTTTGCGACGACATCTGGCTATATAATTCATTAAGTTTGGTGATAATTTTGTCGGTTATGGTTCTATTGGGACTATTAAAAAGCCATATGATCGACAACATCGCGCGTCTATCCTGCGCTGTTGCGGCCAACAAATTCTTATCGGCTTGCGCAAAAACGGCCAGCGAAGCTTCTTCATCAGGATAATAAGTTTGAGCTTCTTTCAACAATTGAACGAAAGAATTTTTGTCAGTTAAGTTTTGCGGCAAATAAATATTGATAAAGTCGAATTTTCGCAACTCTTTTTTCTCGATTCCCAGTTGAGATTTGTAAGCCAAAGTAAAATGAAATTCTTCAGGAGAAATTTGGCCGTCTCGATCCGCGTCAAAATCTCTGAATTTTAGCTGCTTAAATTCCGGATTGTCGCGCTGCAATTTGGCAAACTCACGTCGGCTTAATTTGTTGTTTTTTGCATTAAACCGGTCTGGTTCATCATATTTATGAAATAAAGAATTTAAATTTATGCTCATATTTTTCTCCAGCAAATCACTTTGTGATATGTTACCCAGATTTAACAAAAATATACCTGGCCTTTATTGAGAAATTTTGTTATATAATTTCTTAAAACTAAAAGGATGTTTTTAATGCCAGAAAAAAAACTAGAAAATACCGACCAAGCTGATCCCGTTCGTCTTATTGGCCGAGAGACTCAAACCGAAGATACCCTGTCCGAGTCGATCCGTCCGCGCACGCTGGACGAATACATCGGCCAGGAAACCCTGAAAAACAATCTGCGCGTTTATATCAAAGCCGCTTCCGCGCGCGGCGAGCCGCTGGAGCATTTGATCTTTTACGGGCCGCCGGGTTTGGGCAAGACGACGCTGGCCAATGTCATCGCCAATGAAATGGGCGTGGCGATCAAAGTTACTTCCGGTCCGGCAGTCGAGCGGCCGGGCGATCTGGCCGCGCTGCTCACCAATTTACAGGAAGGCGATGTTTTTTTTATCGACGAAATTCACCGCCTCAATCACGCGGTCGAGGAAGTGCTTTACGCGGCGATGGAGGATTTTGAGCTGGACATCATGATCGGCAAAGGCCCTTCGGCGCGCTCGCTGCGTCTGACTTTGCCGAAATTTACCTTGATCGGCGCGACGACGAGAGTCGGCCTGCTTTCCGCGCCGCTGCGTGACCGTTTCGGCATTCTCAATAAACTGGAGTTTTACACCGATGCGGAGTTGAGCCGGATTATTCAGCGTTCCGCGCGACTGCTGGGCATGGCGGTAGATACGGACAGCGCTCTGGCCATAGCCCGCCGCAGCCGCGCCACGCCGCGCATTGCCAACCGCCTCATCCGGCGGATCCGCGATTGGGCGCAGGTCAAAAATCAGGGCGTGATCACGCCGGCGGTGGTGGACGAGGCTTTGCAGGCTCTGGCGATAGACCGGCTCGGCCTCGACCCTGTGGACCGCAAGATCCTGACCGCGATTATCGAAAAATTCAACGGCGGACCGGTGGGTCTGGACACGCTGGCGGCCATGACCAATGAGGACGCGCTGACACTGGAGGACGTTTACGAGCCGTATTTGCTGCAACTGGGGTTTATCGATAGGACACCGCGTGGTAGAATTTGTACATCCGCCGCTTACGAGCATTTGGGCAAACCCAAACCGGACAACCTCAATGTGCCGGGCGGTTTATTTGAAGGGACAGCAAATGCGTAAAGCGCAAAAAAGCCGCCAGACCAAAGAAACCCAGATCGCGCTGGCATTAAATCTCGACGGCCAGGGACAGTCGGAGATCAGCACCGGCATTGCTTTTTTTGACCACATGCTCACTTTGTTTGCCAAGCACGGCAATTTTGACCTCAATATTCAGGCACAGGGTGATCTGGCAGTCGACGCGCATCACACTGTGGAAGATGTCGGGCTGGTTTTGGGCGACGCTTTCAAAACCGCTCTGGGCGACAAGATCGGCATCAACCGCTACGGCTTTTTTGTTTTGCCGATGGACGAAGCCCTGGCGGAATGCGCGCTGGATATTTCCGGCCGGCCTTTTTTAAAATTTTCCGCCGAGTTTGCCAAGGCCAAAGTTGGCGAATTTGACGCGGAGCTGGTCGAGGAATTTTGGCGGGCTTTTGCGGCGCAGGCCGGGATCACGGCGCATATTCGTTTGTTGTCGGGGTCCAATCTGCATCACGAAGCCGAAGCGATTTTCAAAAGTATGGCGCGGGCTTTGCGCGCCGCCGTGAGCCTCGATCCGCGCACGCTGGGTGTGCCGTCCACCAAAGGAATTTTATAAAAAATGGCTGAAGAAAAAAAAGTAGAGCAAAAAACGGATAAGCCGTCCAAATTAAAACCGCGCAAAAATCCCAATCCTGAGGATAATCCGTTTTGGCGGCAATTGATCCTGCTGATCTTGGTCGGTTTGCTGATCCTTTCTTTTGTGAAGCCGCTGGTGGAGAAACAATCCGCCGCGGTGGTGGCCAAGCCGCGCGCGGTGACTTTTTCGGAACTGAATACCTTGATCGAGAGCGAGCAAATCGGCAAGCTGACGATCAATCCGGTGGATTACTCGGTCGAAGCGGAATTAAAAACCGACAAGCAAAAGGTGCAGACTTATATAGTAATGTATCCGGGCTTTATCCCGCTGCTGGAAAGCAAAGGCATTGACGTCAAGATCACTTCGCCCAATCAGAACTGGCTGGCTTCTTTTATCGGCACAGTCGTTTTGCCGCTGGCGCTTTTTGCCGGACTGTGGTTTTTTATTTTCCGGCAGGCGCAGGGCGTCAACAATCAAGCGATTTCTTTCGGCAAATCCAAGGCCAAAAGCTGGATCAAAGACGGCAAGACCACGACGACTTTTAAAAATATCGCCGGCGCTGACGAGGCGGTTGAGGAATTACAGGAAATCGTCGATTTTTTGAAAAATCCGAAAAAATATCAGGAACTCGGCGCGAAAATCCCGCACGGCGTGCTGTTGATGGGGCCGCCCGGCTGCGGCAAAACTTTGTTGGCCAGAGCGGTGGCTGGCGAGGCCGGCGTGGCTTTTATGCATATCAGCGGCTCGGATTTTGTGGAGATGTTTGTCGGCGTGGGCGCGTCGCGTGTGCGCGATCTTTTCAACCAGGCCAAACGCGCGCAGCCTTCTATAATATTTGTCGATGAGATCGACGCGGTCGGTCGGCACCGCGGCGCAGGTTTGGGCGGCGGACATGACGAGCGCGAGCAGACGCTCAATCAGATCTTGGTGGAGATGGATGGCTTCGACGACAAAGCTTCGGTCATCGTCATTGCCGCGACCAACCGCCCTGATGTGCTCGATCCCGCGCTGCTGCGGCCGGGGCGTTTTGACCGGCAGGTGGTTTTAGACCGGCCGGACGTCAAAGGCCGCGAGGCTATACTCAAAATCCATGTGGAAAAAGTCAAGCTGGAAAAAGATGTTGATTTGAGCGTTTTGGCCAAACGCACGCCCGGTTTTACCGGCGCGGATCTGGCCAATCTGGTCAATGAATCCGCGCTGCTGGCCGCGCGGCGCAATAAAAAACAAGTCGGCGGAGAAGACCTCGAGGCGGCGATCGACCGCGTAGTGGCCGGCCCGGAAAAGAAAAGCAAAGTCATGTCCAAAGAAGAAAAAGAAATTATCGCCTATCACGAGATCGGCCATGCTCTGGTCGCCAAGATGACGCCCAACGCCGACCCGGTGCACAAAATTTCGATACTACCGCGCGGACTGGCTTTAGGTTACACGCTGCAATTACCGCTGGAAGATCGCTATCTGGTTTCCCGCCAAAAAATGCTCGACGAAATCACTATACTCTTGGGAGGCCGTGCCGCCGAGTCCGTCAAATTCAAAGAGATCACCACCGGCGCGGCCAATGATCTCGAGCGCGCGACTAAAATGGCGCATCAAATCGTCTGTAAATACGGCATGTCCGCTTTGGGTAACCGCACTTTTGGCCGCGCGCAGGAAAATGTTTTTTTGGGACGGGATTTTGTCCAGCATGACCGCGACTTTAGCGAAAAGACAGCGGACAGTATCGACAAAGAAATGAACGCCCTGCTGGCCGATGCTTACAAACGCGCGCAGGATATTCTGCAAAAACATAAAACTATCATGGAAAAACTGGCGCAAGAACTAATGAAAAAAGAAGTGCTCGAAGGCAAAGAGTTTGACGAGTTTTTACAGTCCGCAGCTTAACATTTTTTCAACTTGCTGAGTAAACCCGCACGCATTGACGATTTTGGAAAAATTAAGTAATCTCTAATTCTTGCTTTTTGGCCTGTTTGTTGTATTCCGAAGTTGACGTGTGAAACAATACAGGCAAGGGGCATAAAATTTGGGAGGTTTGTAAAGTGAAATTGTTAGAAGGTAAAACAGCTCTGGTCACTGGCGTGGCCAATGATTACAGCATCGCTTGGGGTATCGCGCAGGCTCTGCGCGCGCACGGTGCGGAAGTTGCGTTCACGTATCAAAACGAGCGCCTCAAAGAAAAAATGAGCGACTTGGTCAAGCCGTTCGAGCCAAAACTGCTTACCGAACTGGATGTGACCAAAGACGCGGACATTGCCAGAGTAGGGCAGGAAGTTCTCGCTACATATGGCAAGCTGGATATTTTTGTGCATTCTTTGGCTTTCGTGCCCAAAGAAGATTTGCACGGCGATTTTTACAAAGTCAGCCGCGCCGGTTTTGCGCTGGCCAATGACATCAGCTCGTACAGTTTGGTCGCTGTGACCAATGCTTTGTTGCCGGCTTTTGCGGCGGCGGGCGGCGGCAGTGTGATTTATCTGACTTATATCGGCGGCGAATATGCGATCTCCACCTATGGTCTGGCCGGCGTGACCAAAGCCGCTCTGGAAATTTCCGGCAAATATTTGGCGCAGTCCCTCGGCGGCCAAAAGATCCGCGTCAATGGCATTTCCGCCGGACCGATCAAAACTCTGGCGGCGCGCGGCATCAAAAATTTTTCCGGCCTGCAGCAAAAAGCGCAGGATTTCATGCCGCTCAAAGGCGAAATGACTCC
>JAISEH010000010.1 GCA_031264205.1 Candidatus Margulisiibacteriota bacterium | reverse complement strand
ATATCGCAAAAAAACGCTATTTTTACAGGGGCTTGACACCGCATATATGGTGTGCTATTATGAGCAAACTACGCTATATTTAGTGTTTTTTGGCATTTTTAAGCCAAATTTTGTAATTTAAAAAAGGAGCGAGAAAAATGGCAGGAAATACAGTAAAAGAAATACGCAAAAGGAATGGTCATATCGTTGATTTTGACCATGAAAAAATTACCAACGCGATTTTCAAAGCGGCCAAGGCGGTCGGCGGTCATGACCACAGGCTGTCCGAGGAGCTGACCGACAAAGTGCTCGCGCAAATCAATCAGCAGTTCCACGCGCGCTCAATACCGGCGGTCGAGGAAATTCAGGACATCGTCGAAAAAGTGCTCATCAAGGACGGTTATGCCAAGACCGCCAAAGCTTATATTTTGTACCGCGAGCAAAGAGAGCGCAAACGCGACGCGCAGTCCACTTTTGTCGAGGTCAAAAACGCCGTCGACGAATATATGGAGAAAACCGACTGGCGTGTTTTCGAGAACAGCAATTCGGATTTTTCGTTCTCCGGCTTGATGTCGCATATTTCCGGCAAGATCATCGCCAATTACGCTCTGCATGAGATGTATCCCAAATCTATCGCCGACGCGCATCGCAACGGCGCGATCCATATTCACGACTTGAGCCACGCGATAGTCGCGTACTGTTGTGGCTGGTCGCTGAAAAATCTGATCAAAAAAGGTTTTGGCGGCGTGCGGCACAAGATCTGTTCTCTGCCGCCCAAGCATCTCGATGTGGTCGTGATCCAGATGGTGAATTTTCTCGGCTCGCTGCAAATGGAACACGCCGGCGCGCAGGCTTTTAGCTCACTGGACACTTTGCTGGCGCCTTTTGTGCGGGTGGACGGCCTGACTTATAAACAGGTCAAGCAGCAAATGCAGAAATTTATTTTTTCGCTCAATGTGCCGAGTCGCTGGGGTTGTCAGCCGCCGTTCACCAATGTCACGCTGGATTGGGTTTGTCCGGAGGATATGAAATACGAGCCAGCAATAGTTGGTGGCGAGACGCAAGATTTTACTTACGGCGACTGCCAAAAAGAAATGGATATGGTCAACAAAGCCTTTATGGAAGTGTATCTCGAGGGCGACGCCGAAGCACGGCCGTTTTTTTATCCGATACCGACTTACAATATCACCAAAGATTTTGCCTGGGACACGGAGAATGCCAATTTGCTTTTCAAGCTGACCGCGAAGTACGGCGTGCCGTATTTTCAAAATTTTGTGAATTCCAGTTTAAAACCCAGCGATGTGCGCTCGATGTGCTGCCGTTTGCAGCTGGACTTGAAAGAATTAAAAAATAGAACCGGCGGCTTGTTCGGCGCCGGCGAGCAGACCGGATCGGTGGGCGTGGTGACGATTAACCTGCCGCGCCTTGGTTTTACCGCCGAGAACAAAGAACAATTCAAAGCCAAACTCGCCTCGGTCATGGATCTGGCCAAAGATTCTCTGGAGATCAAGCGCGGTGTGGTGGAAACCAATCTTAAAAAGGGACTCATGCCTTTCACGCGCGCCTATCTCGGTTCGTATGATCAGCATTTTTCGACAATTGGTATCAATGGTATGCATGAGGCGTTGCTCAATCTGCTGGGACAGGACAAAGGTATTGGCAGCAAAGAAGGCAAAGAATTTGCTGTCGAAATTTTGAATTTCATGCGCGACAGACTGAGACAATATCAGGAAGAGACCGGTCATCTTTACAACCTGGAGGCCGCGCCCTGCGAATCCGCGACGTATCGTTTTGCCCTGCGTGACCGCGAGCAATTTCCGGGCATTATACAGGCTGGCACGCCGGAGTCTCCGTATTACACCAACTCTACACATTTGCCGGTCAGCGCGACTAGTGATATTTTTGAGGCGCTGGAGCATCAGGATGCGCTGCAGGTGCTTTACAATGGCGGCACGGTGGTGCACGGCTTCCTTGGCGAAAATATCGAAGACCCGGAAGTTTGCAAGCGGCTGGTCAAAAAAATCGCCGAGAATTATCGCTTGCCGTATTTTACAGTGACGCCGACTTTCTCGATCTGTCCGGAGCACGGCTATATTTCCGGCACGCATCACGAATGTAATCGTGCGGTGGAGGTCTATAATCAGGAGCCGCAGCTGGCGCCGGTGTAAAAATGAGATTATATAGAAAGGAGGGGAGAAATATGGCAAATAAAGAAAACAGCGTTTGCGGAAAAGCGACCGAAGTGTATTCGCGTATTGTCGGTTATTTCCGTCCGGTGTCCAACTGGAACAAAGGCAAACAGCAGGAATTCGAAGACCGCAAAACCTACGAGGTAACGGCGCGCTAGCGCGCTTGTTGCCCTCACTTCACGGCGCTAACGCTTGTGAAGTTCGGGTAAAGCGGCGGATATTTCGCCAGTGTGTCCGCAGGATATGCTGGCGAAGCTAAACAGGGAGCTAAAATGATTTTGTACAGCAAACCAAATTGTGACAAATGTGACGACATTAAAAAACTTTTGAAAAAACAAAATGTCGTTTTTGAAGAAAGAAGCACAGGCGATCCTGCGATCAAGGCTGAGGCGCTGGCTTTAGTAGCCGACCGCCCCGACGCTGTGCTGCCGATTATCAAATTTGACGACGGACGCGCGGTCAGCAACGACATGGGGCTGTATCGCGAATTAAAAGTGTCGGGTGTTTTGAAATAGCGCACCCTAATTTTTGGAGAAACAATGCCAGTTATCAAAGGATTGCAAAAAACCACGCTGGTCGATTATCCGGGCAAAATTGCCGCCACGATTTTTACGGCCGGTTGTAATTTTCGCTGCGTTTTTTGCCATAACACTTTGCTGGTCAAGAATAATCAGGCGGATGGTTTGCCGGTGATTGACGAGGGCGAGCTGCTGGAGTATCTGCGCGGCAGGACACGGCAGCTCGAGGGCATCTGTATTTCCGGTGGCGAACCGACTCTGCACGCAGACCTGCCGGAATTTATCCGCCAAATAAAAGACATCGGGTACGCCGTGAAATTAGACACCAACGGCACCAATCCCGAGATGCTGGAAAATTTACTGCGTGAAAATCTGCTGGATTATGTGGCGATGGACATCAAAGGCCCGCTGGAATTGTATCCGCAGATCGTGAATACCGAAGTGGACACGGCCAAAATCTCACGCAGCATCGATTTGATCCGGCAGAGCGGTATTCCCTACGAATTTCGCACGACAGTCTTGCCGGCTTTTTTAAATGAAAAAGAATTTGCCGACATGGCGGACATGCTCAACGGCGCGGAGTGTTATTATTTGCAGCAATTTCACGCCGGTGAACATTTGCTCAATCCGGATTACAGCCACGCCAGCGCGTACACATCCGGCCAGTTAAATTTATTTGCGCGCCAGTTTGAGCCGTTTGTCAAAAAAGTGGTGGTACGAGGAGCCTGAGATGAAATGTCCTTATTGCGGAACGGATCAAGATAAAGTGATCGAATCGCGCACTTCAAACGAAGGCGATGTGATCCGCCGCCGCCGCGAATGTGAAAAATGCGGCGAGCGTTTTACTTCATACGAGCGCATCGAGCCGCGCGCGGTTTTTGTCATCAAAAAAGACAGCCGCCGCGAGCCTTACGACCGCGAGAAAATCAAAAGGGGCTTGCTGCGCGCGGTGGAGAAACGGCCGATCTCCATGGAGAAAATCGATCAGGTTATTCAGATGATCGAAAAAAAACTGCCCTACAACAACGAGAACGAAGTATCCACCGACCAGATCGGCTTGCTCGTCATGGAGGAGCTGGAAAAACTCGACGCGGTGTCCTATGTGCGTTTTGCTTCGGTGTACCGCCAGTTCAAAACAGTCAATGAGTTTGTGAAAGAGATCAAGACTTTGCAATAGACAATCTTGCTCAAGCCATTTTTTTAATATAAATCATCGTGTAATACGCCGGTGTTACATCGAACGCCGTGCCGCTTCCGGTATTGCCGATAGTGCCGCCGGAAATTGTAGGAGAACCCCCTGCGGCTCCAGTGCTGCCGGTAATGCCATGTCCATGAGCGGCGCCGTCGGTTGCGGTGGAGCCTGAAACAGTGGCGCCATGCGCATGTGAGCCGGTAGTGTCTGCTATAGAAATGCCTGTTGTCGCAGAACTTACTCTACCGCTTTGCCAAGAACCGTATTCATCACTCCATTTGCCATTATTACTCCCATTTGCAGTCTGTGGAGTCATATATAAATTATGTGTATGCCCCGGATCAGTGATTGCATGCCCGTGCGTTCCACCGGTTATTGCCACGGCCAAAGTGCCATTGCCATGTGAATGGGTCGCCGAACTACTTGAGGCAGCTAAAGTGCCGACACCATGTGAATGTTCACCGCCGCCACTTATTGTTAATCCGCTTAATGAATGATTATGGCTGGGCAGATTGGCTTCGCTCAAAGTTGCCGATCCGCCTCCCGTGCCGCCAGCCGATGATCCGCCGCGGATAAATTTATCTGCCAAATTCGGCGTCTTGCCGTGAGGCGTGTCCCGCCCGTCGCAGATGTACCAGCCGCCGCGCCCGTCCGTCCAGCTCCCGTCCATCATCAAGATCATGCCTATCGGAAAAAAAGTCAGATCCAGTATATCGCTCGCCAGCATCGGCTGGCCTCTTGCTATAGTCATAAAAATACCCCCTTGTAGTTAATGCTGCAAGTTTTACTATATATAGCCTACAGCTATCTATAATTATATCGATGTATGGCTAATTGTCAATATGGTAGCTGATAGCTATAAAGTAAACATGACTTTTGAGCGACTGAAACAAATTTACGTGCGTAACTTGAAAAAATTCAGAAAACAAGCCGGAATATCCCAGAGTCAGCTTGGTTTGCGCTGTGATACGCTGGCCAGTTATATATGCGAAATAGAGACCGGCCGTAAATTTCCGTCTATCGAAATGATCGCCAGAATCGCCGATGCCTTGCAAATACAGCCGCATTTATTTTTGCTGGACGAACCGGGCGGCGCGCCGGTTTCACGGCCGATAATGTCTGATTTCCTTAAAAGAAAATTCACCGAACAGTTGACCGCGCAGGTCAGCACGGCTATACAGCGAGTGGCGCGCAAGTTTTGAAAAAGCGCGCGGCGTTTTTTCTTTGGCAAAAATACCAATTTAATTGCTTATTTACGGAATATACGACAATATTATAAAATCGTTTTGTCTTGTGGGAGCATAGCTCAGTCGGTAGAGCAGCTGACTCTTAATCAGCGGGTCCCGGGTTCGAATCCCTGAAGGCGCACCAAG
>JAISEH010000143.1 GCA_031264205.1 Candidatus Margulisiibacteriota bacterium | reverse complement strand
AAAAAGCAAAGTCGCGTCACCCACCGGCAGCACCGGCGCGCTCGGCACAAAAGTATGACCCTTGCTCTCGAAAAATTTCAGAAATTGCGCGCGGATATCCTGACTGTGCATAAGACGATTATAAACTTTAAGGCTAAATTTGTAAAAATTTTTGTCATTTTATATAATACATTTCTTATGTCCGAATTGGTGCAGGCTAATCTCGTCCTCGAGGGCGGCGCGTTGCGCGGTATATTTACCGCCGGAGTGCTCGACGCGCTGGACGAAAAAAAATTGATTTTTGAATTTATCATCGGCGTGTCCGCCGGAGCCTGCATGGGTGTGTCCTATGTCAGCAGACAGCGCGGCCGCAATCGCGAAATACTCAAACGTTACGGACGCGATCCGCGTTATTTCAGTCTGCGCAATCTCCTGCGCGAGGGCAATCTTTTTTCCGCCAAATTTGTTTACGAGGAAATCCCACAAAAATTGATCCCTTTTGATTTTCCGGCTTTTGAGCAAAGTCCGGTGCGTTTTATCGCGGTGGCTACAGACTGCGCGACCGGCCAGGCTGTGTATTTGCAGGACAAAGCCAACATGACACCGGCGATCCGCGCCTCAGCCAGCATGCCTTTTGTCAGCAAACCGGTCGAGCTAAACGGGCAGCTGTATCTCGACGGCGGCATCGCGGACTCCATACCGATCGAGTATTCACTGCGGCACGGTCACGCCAAAAGCGTCGTCGTCCGCACTCGTCCGCAAGGCTACTTAAAAAAAGAAAATCCGCGGCTCCTGCGTCTGCTCAAAGCTGTGCTGCCAAATAATCCGCAACTGGCCGAAGCGTTGAACCAGCGCTCCGCCGTGTACAATCGCGAGCTGGTCAGGGTCGACCAATTGGCAGCCGAGGGCAAATGTCTGGTCGTGTATCCGCCGGAAAATCTCAAGGTCGGGCGGCTCGAGCGCAACTGGGAAAAGCTGGACAATCTCTATCAGGCTGGTTATCAGGCCGGTCTGGAACTGGCGCAAAAACTACCGGCGTTCCTAGCGCAGTAATTCCAAAATCTCCGCGTGCAAAAGCCCATTAGTTGACACTGCCGTGCCGGCCAATAAATTATTTTCCTCGCCGGAAAATGCCGTGACTTTGCCGCCTGCTTCTTCCACAATAATTTTTGGCCCGGCCAAGTCCCAGGCTTGCAAAGCCGGATCAAAAGCCATCTCGCCGCTGCCCTGTGCCACCAGCATATGCTGATAAAAATCGCCGTAGCCGCGCTGCCGCTCGGTCTTTTGTATAATATTCAAGATTTTGGCGGCGGATTTCTCGCTGACTTCCACGCCGGCCAGACTGCCGTGAAAAGCCTGCGCTTTTTTAAGCTCAGAAATTTGGGAAACCCGCAATTGTTTTTTCTGTCCGGTATTTTGGTCGCGCAGAAAAGCGCCCTGTCCCCGCGCCGCTTGCCAGCGCAGACCCAAAGCCGGCGCGGAAACCAAACCGGCGAGAAGTTTTCCGTTTTCTTCTAGGCCTAGCAGCGTTGCAAAAAAAGGAATTCCGCGCACAAAACTGCGCGTCCCGTCCAGCGGGTCGATGAAAAGGCGCAGCTCCGCTTCTTCCTGGCCAAACTCTTCGCCGTAAAAACCTAAGCTTGGCTCGCGTTTTTTAGCCGCCGCGCGGATATATTCCTCAATCGCTTTGTCCGCCGCGGTCACCGGGCTGTTATCTTTTTTGTATTCGACCTGCAAATCAACTTGTCCGAAATAACGCAGGGCAATTTTGTCCGTCTCGTCCGCCAAATCCTGCAATAATTTTAACCAGTTCATTTGCGTAAAATTATAGAATAAATATATAATTTAACCAATCATGCGTGTCCTATCGGGAATACAGCCTTCCGGCATTTTGCACATCGGCAATTATCTGGGCATGATGCAGCAAATGGTGGAGTTGCAGGCCGAACACGAGTTGTTCTGCTTCATCGCCGATCTGCACGCCATGACTTCGCTCAATCGCGGCGACACCCTGCGTGCCAATACGCTCCAGGCCGCGCTGGATTTTTTGGCTCTGGGCATTGATCCGGAAAAAGCGGTTTTTTGGGTACAGTCCACTGTGCCGGAGATCAACGAATTGACCTGGTATTTGAGCAATGTCACGCCGGTCGGTTTGCTGGAGCGTTGTCATTCCTACAAAGACAAGCTGGCCAAAGGTCTGCCGGCCAACGCCGGTCTGCTGAATTATCCGGCGCTGATGGCCGCGGACATACTCGCCGTGCAGAGCGACATAGTGCCAGTCGGCAAAGATCAAAAACAGCATCTAGAGGTCACGCGCGACATCGCCCTAAAATTTAACAATGAATTCGGCGAGACTTTCAAAGTGCCGGACGCGCTGATCAAAGAAGGGGTCGCTATCGTGCCCGGCACGGACGGCCAGAAAATGTCCAAATCTTACGGCAACACCATTGAGATTTTCGGCGAGGAAAAAATCATTCGCAAACAGGTAATGAGCATTGTTACAGACTCTACACCGCTGGAGCAGCCGAAAAATCCCGAGACCTGTAATGTTTTCAAAATTTACGCGCTCTTTGCCACGCCGGAGCAAAAAGCGGAAATGGCGCAAAAATACCGCGCTGGCGGCTTCGGCTACGGCGACGCCAAAAAAGAAACTTTTGCCCTGCTCTGGGAATATTTCCGGCCGCACCGCGAGCGGCGCGCTGAGCTGGCTCAAAATCTCGACGCCGTAAAAAAGATATTGCAAAAAGGCACGGATAAAGCCCGCGCGGAAATAATGAAAACGCTCAAATTGGTAAGGAAAAAAACAGGCGCGTTTTTATGAACATAGTCCAGACTGCTTTTCCCGGCCTGTATATTATCGAGCCAAAAGTTTTTCCCGATGAACGCGGTTTTTTTTACGAAAGTTACAATCAAAAAGTTTTGGCCGCGGCGGGTTTAAGCGCTGTCTTTGTGCAGGACAATCATTCCCGTTCTGTCAAAGGCGCTTTGCGCGGTTTGCATTTTCAAAAGGGCGATTCAGCCCAAACCAAACTGGTACGCTGCACGCTGGGCGAGGTTTACGATGTGGTCGTCGATCTGCGGCGCGGCTCGCCGACTTTTAAACAATGGCTGGGCGTCACGCTTTCGGCGGAGAATAAAAAACAATTTTTTATACCCCAAGGTTTTGCCCACGGCTTTGTCGTGCTTTCAGACATTGCGGAGTTCCAGTACAAATGCGACGCGCCTTACGCGCCACAGGCCGAGGCCGGTATTCTCTGGAATGATCCGGACTTAACAATCGATTGGCCGGTCGCCGCGCCGCTTATTTCAGACCTAGACCAGCTAATTCCGCGGGTGCGGGATTTGCGGGAAGACTGTTTTTTCTAAACGTCTCGCTGCGACTACGCTCAGCAGGCGTTGCTCCCGCCACTCGGGG
>JAISEH010000146.1 GCA_031264205.1 Candidatus Margulisiibacteriota bacterium | reverse complement strand
GGCAATGATTGCCATTGGACAATCCTGTCGAACCCACGCGCGCGATGAGCTGGCCTTTTTCCACTTTTTGTCCGGCCGCGACCAGATTGGCGGAGTTGTGGCCGTAAAGCGTGGAAAATCCGCTGCTGTGCTCGATTTCCACATAATAGCCCAGACTGCTCGACCAGCCGGAGTCTTTGACAGCGCCGGCGGCTGTGGCGTGGATCGGCGCGCCGTGCCATGCCGGCAAATCAACTCCGCGGTGAAAACGCGTTACATTGGCTATCGGGTGATGCCGCCAGCCGAAATCTGAATAAATGTAAGAATTTTTGACCGGAAAAATTGACGGCGTATGATCAAAATGTTGCTGATAGGCCTGCACATTGGCTTGCAGCTCCTGAAAAGATTTGCGATAAGCGGCGATTTCCTGCAGGGACATTTTGAGCAAATGCTCCACCTGCTTGAGGCGTTGATTGGTTTCTGGCGAATCCAGCGCGGCGCTGTAGGCTGGATAATTGATGCTCGGATACAACGTTTTGTATATTGTATTCTGACGGCGCCGCTCCGGATGCAGGAACGGAATCTTTTCCAGCCAGGAAATTTTTTCCTGATGACCGGCCAGCGCGGTTTTGATATTGTGCAGCCAGTAGTCGGCCAATTTTTGTTGGGACAGTGGCTCTTGCAAACGCGCGGTGTCCGCTTTGAGCACGACAAAAATCGGCTGATCGTTGATGTAGGCGTAAAGCGAATTGCCGCTTTTTTTCACGCCGTATTTGCGCAGCCCTGTCCGTCCGGCCAGCAGCTCTTTGAGTTTTTCCGCCGTGACCAGCGCGCGCTGAAAAGCCAGCGGTTTGGCGCTGTCGTCAAAATATTCGACGACGATATTATTGTCGATTAGGACGCGGCCAAACTCGCCGGTTTTGCTGACGATGCGGTGCGTCGTGATCAACGGATAAGCCTGCAGGTCTTTTTCCGAAAGCTGTATTTCCGCAAAACTATTGTTCACCAATTCCTTGATTTCTTCCTCGCGGGTTTTAAGCTCGTGAATATGCGCTTTGACCTGTGCCTGTTTTTCCGCGGCGATGCGGATTTTGGTGTTCAGCAGCTGATTTTGCGAAATGATTTTTTGATAATCCGCAGTGGTCTGCAAAAAATGCCCAGCGTGATGCGCGATGTAAAGCGTAAAAAAACACAACAGCGCGCTCAACGCCAAAGCGGCAATCAGCGCGGCCAAGCTAAATCTAAAATAAAGCGGCGCGTACCTGTCGCTGGAACAAAAAGCGAAAGAGATATACCCCCTCTGCTCGATCTGCCTTTTGGCTTCCTTCATTACAGAGAGTATATAATTTTTTTCAAACGATTTCTAGGTAGCTGGAAAGTTTCGGCGGCGATATCCGCGCGCTGGCTGTCCGGCAGTCCGGCTTTTTGCAGCGCGGCCAAAAGATTTTTTATTTCCGGCGGTATTTCCGCGTTGTCCGCCGGATTGCAACCGGCCAATACGAGGACAAATTCTCCTTTGGGAGTTTTTAATTTGGCCAAGATTTCCACCGCGGTGCCGCGTAAAAACTCTTGATATTTTTTAGTTAATTCGCGCGCGACGAAACACTGCCGTTCAGGAAAAATTTTGGCAATGTCCCGCAGAGTTTCGCTGATGCGATGCGGCGCTTCATAAAAAATCAACGTGCGGCTTTCTTTTTGTAGTTCTCGCAGAGTGTTTTGCCGAGCGGACGACTTGGCCGGCAAAAAACCTTCAAAAGCAAAACGATTGGTCGGCAGACCCGAAGCGGCCAGCGCGGTGATCAACGCGGTCGGTCCGGGGATCACCTCGACGGCGAGACCGGCTTCCTGCGCGGCGGCGACAAGATGATAGCCCGGATCGGAAATCAGCGGCATACCGGCTTCCGAGATCAGCGCGACAGTTTGTCCGGCCTGGAGCATGGCCAAAATTTGCGGAGTTCTTTCCAGCTCGTTGTGGTCATAAAAAGAAATTATTTTTTTAGCGATGCCATATTTTTGCAAAAGCCGCGCGGCGGTGCGCGTGTCTTCCGCGGCGATCAAGTCGGCCGCGCGGAGATTTTGCAGGACACGCGGCGAGATATCGTCAGGATTGCCGATAGGCAGACCGCAGACAACGAGCGTCATCGTTTATCTGCCGGAACGGCCGAGTTTTTCCTCTTCGTATTTTTTCTTGGAAGTGATAATGTCCATATTGACATTGCCTTTGTACACCGCGCCCTCATCGACAATGAGCCGGTCGCCGGTCACGTCGCCGTACACACGGCCAGTGCCGGTGATCTCCAGGCCGTTGATCGCTTCGACCGTGCCTTTGAGTTCGCCGGAGACGATCACGCGTTTGCCGTAAACATTGGCGCTGACCACCGAACCTTCGCCGATGTAAATATCACCCTGCGAATTTATCGTGCCGTCAAAATTGCCCTCGATGCGCATGGATTCCTGCGTGTCCAGAATACCTTTGAAACTCGTGTCCGGTCCCAGAATTGTGTAAATGCCGCCGATATCTCTTCTTTTTTTGCCCATAATTTCTTTGCGTATACTACATTTTTTTGCGATTTACTGCAACAGTCTGGCCGAGCGAATATTAAGATTTAAAAAGTTTTCCGGATTGAGCGTGCGGTTGCGGTATTCCACCTGATAATGCACATGCGGTCCGGTGGAAATGCCGGTGCTGCCGGCCTGCGCGATGATTTGGCCTTTTTTGATGCGGTCGCCGCGTTTGACCACATTGCGCTGATTGTGTCCGTAAATCGTGCGGTAGCCGTTTTGATGATCAATGATCACCACATTGCCGAAGCCGTTGTCCCAGCCGGAATAAGTCACATAGCCGTCGGCGGTGGATTTGACCGGACAACCGGTCCAGATCGGAATATCCGCGCCGGCGTGAAATTCTGTCTTGCCGCTAAAAGGATGAATGCGAAAACCATAGCGCGACCAAGTGGTGCCCGGCACCGGACTTTCCGACGGAATATTATTAAACTGCGCGACCAGCGCCGAGCCGATGTCGCGGAACATAGCCAGCTCCAGTTTTTTGGCGGCGATTTGCTCGCTCAAGCCAGCGATGTTTTGGGAGATGGCCTGCGGCAAGTCGTTGAGCAAAGTGTCGCCGGATTTTGGCTTGCGGATCGGCGCTTTTTTTAAGCCCAGCAATTCGCGCAATTCCTGATCGCGTTCCTCCAGCTCGTGAATGCCGGTTTCCAGCTCCTTGGTTTTGTTGTAAAAAGTTTTGATCTGCGCGGCCTGCGTGCGGTTTTCCGCCTGCAAAGCGTAATAATGCAGCAATCGTCCGGCGATATACGACGAATACAGGAAAAACACGATGATCAACACGATTATTAGTCCAAAAAATACGCCCAGCGTAACCGCCAGCCAGCGCGGCAAATTAAGCCGGAAAACCTCTCGCATGGAATTATGCGGCAGTATCATAAAAGTAATGAATTTCCTGCGTTCGCCTAAATCGCGCTGATGTACCATAAAACTCCTTGAACTCATAATTATATTACAAAGCAAATATTAAAACAATGTTTTATGCTTATATATCGTAATTTTGGGGTGAAAAGTTGCAAGAATTTTGGCGTTACTCGTAGCGCAGGGCTTCTATAGTATTTAGGCTGGCCGCCTGACGCGCCGGCATGATGCCAAAAAGCAAACCGACGCCGATGGAAAAACCGGAAGACAGCAGTATCGAGGCCGGCGAAACATAAGTCGCCCAGTCCAAAATTTTGGCGATCGCCAAAGCCGAGGCGCAGCCGAGAATAATGCCGAGCAGACCGCCGCAGCTCGTCAGCACGACTGATTCGATGAGAAATTGCGCCAAAATGTCGTTTTGTCCGGCGCCGATAGCTTTGCGCAGGCCGATCTCGCGCGTGCGCTCGGTCACGGATACGAGCATGATATTCATGATACCGATGCCGCCGACGACCAGCGCGATCGCCGCCACTGTGCCGAGGAGTATGCTCAATGTCGCGGAAGTGGCTTTAATGGCTTCCTGCATTTCGGACATGTCCCAGATGTCGATAGCCGCTTCGTCAGCTTCGGTCAAATCGGTGGTCTTGCGCAAAGTTTGTTTGATGGCGGTCTTGGCGCCAGTGATATTTTCCGCGGCGTCGATTTCCACCTCGATATTATCGAGATATTTTTTGCCCACAGCGCGGTACATCGCGGTCGTGAGCGGGATCAAAACCATGTCGTTGCCATTGCGGGAGAAACCGCGGTCAGGCATGACGCCGATCACCGTAAAATTTTGTTTGTTGAGTTTCATGGTTTTGCCGAGCGGACTTTCATCGGCGAAAAGTTTTTCCACGATAGCCGAGCCGATGACTGCCACACGCTGTCTTTCCTGCATTTCCGTCTGGCCAAAAAACCGCCCCAGCGTCGGCGCAGAATTATGCATACCGGCGTAAGCCGGAGACACGCCGTACACAGTCGTGTTCCAGTTGGCGTTTTCATTGGCGACCTGCGCCCGTCCTGTGACCTGGCCAGAAATTCTGGCGACATGCGGCACGGTGCGCAGTTCGTTGAGATTGGCGAGAGTCAGACGGCTGTACGCCGCCGCGCCGAGACTGACGCCGGTGGTGCGCTGTGAACCCTGCCGGATAGTCAGGAGATTGGAGCCGAGCGAAGTAAGATTGGCCTCGATAGACCGCGACGCTCCACTGCCGACGGCCAGCATGGCGATCACCGCCGCCACGCCGATCAAAATGCCGAGCATGGAGAGCAAAGTGCGCAGTTTGTTGGCCGTGATCGACCGCCAGGCCTGCCGCAAATGGTCAAACAATTCCGCGCCGGCCTTTTTGTGCTCGACAAAATTCAATGTGTCTAGATTTTCCGCGGCAGCTTTTTCAGTTTTTCGCTCGTCACTGACAATGCGGCCGTCGCGCATCGTGATTATCCGCTCGGCTTGCGCGGCGATTTCTTTTTCGTGCGTGACCATGACAATAGTCATGCCGTTTTGATTCAGGTCTTTCAGGATTTTCAAAACCTCTTCTTCGCTTTTGGTGTCGAGATTGCCGGTCGGCTCGTCGGCAAAAAGGATCACCGGATCGTTCATCAGAGCGCGCGCGATCGCCACGCGCTGCCTTTCGCCGCCGGACATTTCGTTGGGATTGTGCGCCGCGCGCTCGGCCAGCCCCACGCTGGCCAGTTTGTCCAGACCCAGTTTTTTGTTTTTGCTCTGTCCGGCATAGATCAGCGGCACAGTGACATTGTCCAGCGCGTTGATGCCGGGCAGGAGATGAAATTGCTGAAACACAAAACCGGCCATGTGCCGGCGGATGTGACAAAGTTGATCGGCGTTCATCCGCGCGACGTTTTTATTGAGAAAAATATATTCGCCGTTTTCGGGATTATCAAGAAAGCCGAGTATATGCAACAGTGTGGATTTGCCGGAGCCGCTCGCGCCCATGATCGCCACGAACTCACCCTGCCGGATAGTCAGCTCGATGTCTTTCAACGCTTGAAAACTGATCTTGCCGTTGGTGTAAGTTTTGTTGATGTGCCGCAACTCAATCATAAACTTATCTAGCCCGCGCGCCGCCGCTGTTTCTATTCCTATTGGGCATAAACGGCGAACCGCCAGCCGCGCCGCCGCCAGCCGCGCCGCGTCTATCCGCGACCAGCACGATGTCGTTTTCGGTCAGTCCGGAGATTATTTCGATCCGGCCGTTTTGCGCCAGACCGGTTTGAACAAGCGTTGTGCGCTGGCCGACCGGAGTTTTGACGAGCACGGACGCGCTGTCGCCGGAGTAAGTCAAGGCTCTTTCCGGTATCAGCAGCACGTTGTCTTTTTGCAAGCGGATGATCTCGATATTGGCGCTCATGCCGGAACGAAAAATCGCCGGTATTTTATCGGGCGCGATTTCCACAGAATAAATCGTCACGTTGTTAACGACGGTGGACTCATAAGAAATTCTGGCGATGCGGCCGCTGATCTGCACATCGGGATAAGCATCCAGCGTGATAGTCGTTTTTTGGCCGATCTCCACTTTGCCGATATCAGTCTCGTCGATCTGGGCTTTGACGATGAGCGTGTCGGCCAGCACAAGTATTTTGGTGCTGGTGTTGACGGTCTGGCCAGGCTCTATCGAGCGTACAATGACGCGACCGGCGATCGGTGCGAGTATGGGAGTTGGTTTATAAACGTCAGACCAGTACTGGACTTTTTCCGCGCCCTGCGCGCTGGCCGTGTCAAGCAAAGCCGCGCGGTCGGTGGAACTCATCAACGCCAGCTGTTCTCCGGCCTGCACCAGAGTGCCTTCCTGCACAAAAATTTTGTCAATGCGGCCACTGATCGGCGGGATGATTTCCAAGCGGTTTTGTGGCTCGACAGTGCCGGTAGCGGAAATAATCTCGCGCACCGCGCCGTATTCCGGACGCACTTCACTGTACGTGACGACATTTTTTTGCGCCTGCCGCTTTTGGTAAAAATGGAAACCTCCTGCAGCTACAATAATGATTAACAACACCAGCCAAAATTTTTTCATTAGAGAATTTCTCCTTTCGCATTCAGCCAGCTGGCTTCCTGCAATAATGCGTCAATGCGCGAGCTTAATTCCTGCTGTTGCGCGTTGATCAGCGCGTCTTCAATGATTATCCAGTTGTCAAAAGAAATCAAGCCATTGGCGTACTGTTCGGCGGCGATCGTGCTGCGCTCAGTCGTGGCCTGTAGCTGCTCCTGCGCCGCCGAGATGCTGTCGCCGGCGTCCAGCAGTTTGTCCCAGGCTTCTTCCAGAGTCAGGAGCACTTTTTGTTTGCTGGCGTCTAATTCCAGAGCCTGAATTTTTTCCTGCAATTCAGCGCCGCGCACCGAATTGTTTTTTTTGCCGCCGTCAAAAAGATCAAAACTCAAACTGCCGCCCAGCGACCAGCTGCTGTCTTCGCTATTTGCGCTCTCGCCGTTAACCTGGCTTTGCGACCAGTTTTTGCCGAGACTGCCGCTGAGATAGACCGACGGTATATAAGCGGCCTGAGCGATAGCCGTGTCGTACCGCGCGCTGTCCAGTCTGGCGGCGACGGATTGCAAAGTGGGCGACTGATTCAGAAGCGTCAGCATATCCGGCTGAGCATTTGGATCCGTGACGACGCGGAGATTGTCGGTGATTTGCAATTCCTGCGCCGCCGCGTCCACGCTGAGAGTTTGCGCGAGTTTTTGTTTGTTTCTTTCCAGACGGCGTTCCAGTTGTTTTTCCGCCAATTCGGCTTTGGTCAGATTGGCTTTGGCGGTCAGCAGCGAGCCGCGATGCTCTAGGCCGCCAGAATAACGTAGCTCGACCAATTCATACTGCTGGCGGCGACGCGCCGTGACTGTTTGGGCCAGCTCGAGAGACTGCTGGGTTTGCAGCAGCGCGCAAAACTCCTGACGCAGCTGCAGGCGCAAGTTTATTTCCGCGATCTGATAATTTAACTCTTCAGCGGCCAGAGCGAGTTTGCCCTGTTCTAGGCGCGGCCAGGTCTGCGCGTCGTATACCTGCTGCTGCGCCGAAAGCCGCGCGCTCTCGGACTGATGCGGCGAAGCTTGACCCAGGTCTTCGTTCTGTCCCGCGCTGGCGCCAAGATTTGCGCCGAGACTGCCGCCAAGTTGCGGATACAGGCCGCTGTACAGAGCGTCCAGACTGATTTTTTTGGCGTCCACTTTGGCGCGCGCGGTCTGCAAAGCCAGATTATTTTTTTTGGCTTCCGCCAGACAATCCTCCCAGGTGTACATTTGCGCCAAAAGCGCGGAGCAGAGCAAAGCGGCGGATAGCAAAAGTTTTTTCATAATTGATATACAATTCTAGCAGAAAAATGTTCCCGCGCTGGCTTCTTATGTCTCGCTTCGCTCGACACCCCACCAGTCTGCCGCTTACGCGTCAGCCAGCCTCCCCTTAATTAAGGGGAGGCAGCAGCGTTAGCTGCGGTGGGGTGTTTCGCGCCAGCGAAACGTTTAAGAAACCGCTATGGATGTAGCGTTTAGTCTGCCAAATTGTAGTAAGTGTTTTTCTTAAAAATCGATCAGACTTTTGACTGTGACGCCGAGAGCTTGGGCGATCTTGAGCAGTGTGGGCACGGAAACTCTGGCTGTGCCGCGGGAGATGCGGTAATAAAAAAGCAAACCGACATCCAGCTCATTGGCGAAATCTTCTTTGGTCAGTTTTTTCTCCAGGCGAAAACTCTCGATTTTTTGTCCGAGCTGCACCAGCTCCGGACAAATCACTGTGGAATACATTTTATGCCAGTCTCGATCCGAAGGATATTTTTTGATCTTGGCAATTTTATTGATAATGGTCATCTCCTAATTATCACATCGGATAATTTTCAAAATGATATTTTTAGAGAATTTGACTTTTAATAACCCATGTGTTAATATTTATCACATGAGCTAAAATAAGGTTTGACTGGCAAAAAAATCAAGGGGGGTATTTTTATGGCTAATAACTACACAGACAGTTTTGCGGGAGATCCGTATTATATTTTGAAAGGCGAACAGCTTTCCGCGGCAGGTCTGAC